>JAJRTT010000280.1 GCA_024278155.1 Bacteroidota bacterium
CGGAATATGGGAGCTTGGTCCATCTTGTCCTTTCGAAAATAATACTAATTGAAGATGTGCCGAATGTGATGGAACAGTTGATCGGTGAAGGAGTTGTAAATGAAGAGGAAGCTTTGGGAATTTCAGGGACAATACAGAACGTTTTAGAGAAACCTGAAGTTGCACGGTTTTTTAAAACAGGCCTTAAGGTAAAAAATGAAGCCGGGATCCTGGATGAAAATGGAAAGTCCTACCGCCCTGACCGCCTGGTTTTTTATGAAAACGAAACAGCGGTAATTGATTTTAAAACCGGTAAGAGGGAAGAGAAGCACCGGGCACAACTCCAAAAATACAAGGATCTGTTATTGCAGATGAACTACAATAATGTGACAGGTTTTTTGTTGTACCTGAAAGAAGAAAACGGATTGGTGGAAGTGTAAACTGGATTGTGCCGATATTGCGCAGCAGTATCAAAATAGAAAAAAGTCCTAAATTGGGAGACGAGTGTGAAATATGGAATGGCTGAGGTTGTTTTGGATTTATGAGTTTGGTCTAAAAAGCAATAATCAATCAAAATGCCACTAAAACACAAATGCACAAAACCCCACAAAAGCTTATATTACAGCAAAATAGTTTTCGTGGGAGTTAGTGGTTTCGAGCTTTTGTGGCTAAATGTATCTTTTTAGACTGCACTCATTTATTTAATAAATTGGTTCAAATTATAATTTTAACAAAAGATTAAAACCCATGAAAAAATTATTGTCAATACTATTGTTGATTACCTTTATCTCCTGTGAACAGGGCCCGCAAGGTTATAATTATGAAACCGGGAGTTTGCCCGACAGCCCGGTGAACTTAAAGGAATTCAACAGCGAATACGACGATTACAATTCCACGGCACCTTCCCTTGGGTCGCTCGTTGCATTTTGTTTTTCTACCAACCGGAAAAGCCAGGGAAGCCAGTTTGACATTGTTTATATGCCAATGAACGTGAACTTTGATAAAACAACGGGTGTCCTCACGGTGAAGCCCGAATATGCAAACTGGAGCATCTATCAAAGCCTGGGAATTATCAGGCACGGGCTGGATAAAGTAAATACGGCAGGCAACGAATTTGGGCCTTACCTTGTTTACGATGGTCATAATTTCTTAGATAATGACAGGTTCTTGTTGCTCTGTGCATCGGACAGTGAAGGCGATTTTCAAATAAACTTCACCTATAAAACCGATACCACGGATTTTTCAGAATCACAGGCTGTTCGTTTCCTGAATTCGGGCTTTGACGATTTGTACCCTTCTTTCAATGATGATTGTTCGAGGGTTTATTTTTGCTCGAACAGGGAGGATGACGTTTTCAATATTTTTTATGTGGATATCGATACTTCCAATGTTGAATTACATGAAGTCCTGGCAGATACAAATATGAAAATTGTCCGTAAAGATGAGCTATTGTCTGGTGGCAATGATGATAAGTGCCCATATATTTTCGATAATACCCTGGTTTTTACTTCCAACAGGCCAGACGGTTTTGGTGGCTACGATCTCTATTTTTCCAAATTGGAAAACGATCATTGGACAACGCCCGAAAACCTCGGCCCCAAAATAAACAGCGAATACGATGAGTACCGACCCATCCTATTTGAAGAAGGAGTTGACTTTGAAAGGCATATGTTGGTGTTCTCCTCCAACAGGCCGGGTGGTTTGGGTGGTTTTGATTTGTATTTTGTGGGGCTGAAAAAATGATTTTTCATTCTTTAAGGAGCGCAAACCACTTCTATTAAAAATTGTTGAAAAAAATCATTGAATTTTCTTGTTTTTCAAAAAACTGTCCGTACTTTTGTCCGTGTCCGTAAATATGTCCGTAATAGTTTGAACACATGGCAACAATTAACTTCTATTTAGATAAATCAGATAAAAAAGGATTTTCACCAATTCATTTGAGGATCAACTGTAATGGGAAGCAAGTAAAGGTTTCCACTAAAGAAAAAGTGAGGATGGTGGATTTTGACAAGGAGAAACAAGAAGTAAAAACCACTTCAGAAAGGCATAACGAAATAAACCATTATTTATCATTCCTGAAAAACCGCGCAAATGATCTCTTAAATCGATCATACAAAAAATCTTATACCAATACTGAAATCAAGAAAATCCTAACCGGATATGTTGGAGGTTATAACAGTGACCACAACATAAGTATTGTTGAGGAACAGGTTGCGTTATATGGGAAGCCGTTCACGTTTATTGATCTTTTTGCAGGGGCAGGTGGATTTAGCGAAGGCTTTTTACAATCAGAGGTAAATAACAAGTATTTTGAGTTTTTGCTCGGCAGCGATATCAACGATAATTGTGAACTGACTCATTTAGTTAGGTACAATCATCAATTGGGCCTGGGTGCTTCATTTTTAAAACAAGATATTACAGAACCTGGCTTTTTGGATAGTTTGCTCGGAGAACTACATGGCCAAAAAGTTGATGTAGTATGCGGCGGCCCTCCATGCCAGAGTTTTAGCCTGGCTGGAAAACGTAGGAAGTTTGATAAAAAGGATGATTTGTTTTCACATTATTTAGAAGTGATAAAGGTCTTGCAGCCCAAGTATTTTATCATGGAAAACGTGAAAGGGATATTGACAAAGGAAAAAGGCAAAATTGGTGAATTGATTGTAAACGAAATCAATTCTATTGTTGATATACATGAAATACCTAAACTAGCCACATTTGTGAAAAAATTAAAAAGAACATACGAGCAAGATGATTTCCTGTTGGATTGCATTGTAAAAAGGATAGATATAGAAAAGCATAGCGATAATAAGGCAGAAGAAGCCATGGGTAATTATCTTAAATCTGTTGAATCCGTTTTTCGCAAACTGACCCCCAAGATTGTCGATTATAAAACAAGTAAAACGGATGTAAGGATAAGTACCATAAGGCATGGTTTTAATTTATTGGTAAGAGGCAAGGAATTGGAAAAATTGAAACGGAGAATAATCCGGGAAAAAGATTATTGTAATATTGATAATGACTATTTTGTTGACGCATTCAATAATTTCTTAACGGAAATCGATACTTACGAAATAATTGAAAAAATTGAAGAAGCGTTTGAAAATTTGAATATTTCAAAAGAGTATATCAAATCCCGGAATGATATTATAACAGCCCTGAAAATTTCCACTTTTAGTTTTGAGGATACACTTCAATTCGTTAAAATGTTTTGCAATGAAAAGCAAAGAATAGAATTGGATAATATAATTGATGGGATAAGATTGTACAAAATAGAAGCTCCCTTTGTCGCAAATGCATCAAATTATGGTGTTCCGCAAAATCGGGAAAGGGTTTTGTTTATTGGTTGCAGGAAAGACCAAAAATTTATTTCCGGGATTCCTGCCACGGTAGCTGAAAAAGATAAGGTAAGTGTTTTTGAAGCCCTATATGATTTGGATTTTGTAGGAAACAATGAAGAAGCACATCATTACGAATCAGTAGATATTTCCAAACAATATAATGGTACTGCAAAAAAAATGCAAAACCTTCTTAAGCTTCGGTCGGTGGGAGGTGCGCCCGATATGTTAAAAGGGAAAACATTTTCTGATTGGAGTAAGAAGGGAAGGCTTAATGGCAGGTTCATAAATACGACAAAATCGTTTTATGTTAAGGATAAAGAATCACTGGAGAAAGGGGAGAAGATATATGACGTCCTCCACAATCATAAAACAAGTAAACAAAATGAAAAGGTCATTAAACGGTTGGATATCATTTTGCAGGAAGGGGATTATAAAAATGCCCAATGCCAATTAGAAGAATGTGGGCTTTCATCGAATAAGAGGAATTACAATGTGTTGAAGCCTGAAAAACAAAGCCCAACCGTAATGACAATCGCTGATGATTACATTCATTACAATTCACCAAGGGCTCTAACAGTAAGGGAAATGGCAAGGCTTCAGTCCTTTGATGATTCGTTTGTCTTTCAGGGAAAACGTTCAACGGGCGGGAATAAACGAAAAACTGAAGTCCCCCAGTTTACTTTGGTCGGTAATGCAGTCCCCCCCTTATTGGCCAGGGCTGTCGCAGACGAAATCTTGAGAAAGATTAGATGAGATTGAAATAATTTAAATCGGAACGCAAGTCTGGGATTATCCTTTTTAAACTTTGTCTGACATTGTTTGAAAAGGCATCGCGAAAATTGTTGTTGAAAATCTCTTTAAGGGAACTTGCAATCGAACTCTTCGAAGGGTAGCCCCAATAATTGCCTCCCGTAAGGTTTCTTACCCGGTTAACTGATGTTGAATTCTGTTTGTAGTTGGATAACCCATTTGTTGGAACGGTCACAAAAGAATAGGAGAAATTTGTCATGTCGTTTATGCTGTAACCATTCATGCCTATAGATATGGCATTGTTGGAAAAACTTTCTGTTTCATAGATCATGCTCCAAAGCATGGGGATTTGCGCATTGTCGTTCCAATTTGTTTTGCACTGGATAATACCGATGTTGAAACTATCAAAATGAATTTCAGTCATCCTATCAATAAGCTTTCTATAATTAAACTTATTGCCATTTAAAACCGGTATTTGCTTTCCTGTTTTGTCATTTATAGTTAAATGATCCTTGTTTATTTTAAATTCTTCATGATCTGGAAAAACAACAACAATTATGTCAGATTCGGTATTGCTTTTAAAGTTGCCGTAATTTACGGAAATAGAGTTCCTTAAAGGTTCGGGTAATAGGGAATTTTTTCTAATGGCTACTCCCCTTGTTCCGGCAAAACATAAGTTTAAGTACCAACATATCAATCCTTCCCAACCATATCCTGCACCTGATAAAGAAGCTTGTGTCCTTCCACTGCCTCTCGTGGATAAAAATATATCAGATAAATGATCGCTAATATTCAAAATGTCATTTTCATTATAGGTTAATCCAAGAATTTGATTAATGCTCGATTTCCAGCTCGACCATCCAGTTTGAAAAGCAGATAATTCAAAACAACTTTCGATGGATAATTCCCTGATATGTTCGATTATAGTTGGTTCTATCATTTAGCCATATTTTGAATGTGTTAACCTTGTTTTGGAATGCAAATATTGCAATTTTATTTGCACTTTTAGTAGAAAAATAAAAAAAAGTAGTAATAGCCACTTAGTTTACACATGCTGAACAGAAATGCAAGTGTTATGGTCAGAATAATGCTGATGATTCATAAGGTTCAAATTAATACCGAACAACTTTTCCCCTAAACATTTCATCTCCTGTTTCAGATAGGATACGAACAAAGTAAACTCCCTTATTTTTCAAAGAAGGATAAACAGTGGATTTGTTATCTTCAATTATCATTGTTTCTGAGAAAACCAAATTCCCTAAAATATCGGTTATCAGTATTGGCACCTTAATGTTGTCTTTTCCAGGGAATTCAAAGCGGAGTTCGTTTTTGAAGGGGTTCGGATATACATAAATACCAGTACTTGTTCCTTCTTCTGTTAGGCTTGATAGTGTAGCTTCGTACGAAAATGTATAATTCAATGTCGGTGGGATTTCCGGTTTTCCTTCATAGGAATCGGCCACCCTTTTGGCATTGTGATCAACAAGGCTCACGCCTGTCCCTTCAATCTTGAACACAATGTCGTTGCCGGCTGTCCAATCGTCCCGGTCAATGATTTGCTGGAGCAATGCAGACAGGTCAGGGGTTTGCTGGGCCGGGCCTGTCTGGCTTGCCGATGTCCAGGCCGGAGGGTCCCAATATACAGTTTCTGGAAAAGTGTTCCTTGCTGACACGCTCAATGAATCCCCATTGTCAAACGGTGCGGCATTGCCTGAGTTTTCCGCAAATATCAGGAACTCGGCAAAGGTTGAATTTGCTTCGTCTGACCTGAATTGAATGTATGCCTGGTCAATTACTGCACCCTTTGGGATATAAACATTTTGAAACCGCAACCCGATTTTCTGAAACCCATTGGGCACATTGGGGACAAAATCCCAACTATCGTACATCATTTCCAAATCGCTACTAAAATAATATATCAGGCCAGCCTCGGTCTCTTCCACATCATCCTGTCCGTTCCGAACAAACACATCGCCGCTTTCCGAAAAATTGCCAATACTGATATTCAGGGTTTTGTTGTCACGCAGTCCCGTTATATCTGTTGCCATTGCTTCTATAAGGTATTGCCCGTCAGCATACGAATGGGTGAAGGTATAGGGAGGATCGTTGATTTCCATTTCCTGCATATTATCGACATAAAAAGAAACATTGTCAATTCCATTTCCTACATCAAGTATTTCAATATCAAGTGAAATATCTTCGCCGTTCAGATACACAAGCGGGGGATTTCCCGAAAACGCTATTTCCGGCTTGTCCATGGGCGGTGC
>JAJRTT010000281.1 GCA_024278155.1 Bacteroidota bacterium
ATCAGCAGAAAAATCGGCTATGGGTGCAATTGCACTGCTTTGAATCACAACCGTATAATCTTCTGCTTCGCCATAGGTTGAAACTGTACATGGTCCGGGATCAGCGGCATATAACTCAGAAACACGCATACGTGTGGAACCCAAAGAAGCACCAGTTGGTACTGTTATGTTTGTTGAAAGGGTATGTGTCCCTGATGTCCCAGGGGTCTGGCCTAAATCAAAAGCTTCACCCGGATCGTCGAAATCACAATCACGGTTCCAGTCAATCCAAACCCAACAATGTTGAGTCCAAGCACCATTTACTGTAATATCTGCTGATATACTGTAAGTATTGCCTGTTGTTACATTGGTAGAAATAGACGTAAAGTCCGAATAAGTGGTTGATCCACTACCGTTATTAATCGTATTGAAACTAACATTGCTTACATAATCATCAGAGGTATTGGAGTAACTTGTTGTACAGTAATTGCAATTAATAACATCAATGTAATTTGTTTTAGTCTGGGAATTTGTACCTGAACCATTTGCAACACCGAGCGTAACATCATATTGGCCAACCGAATTATAAGTAATGACATGTGGGCCAACACCTGTTGCAGTTCCCGGTGTCCCTCCCGGGAAAGTCCAGTTCCAGCTTGTGGGACTACAAGAAGAATTGTCGGTAAAAGTAACTGTATTGCCCACAACTACCGTGGTTGGTGCCCCGGTAAAATCGGCAATCACATTGTTCACAGTGATATATCCAACCTTTGTTTCGGTCGATGTACCCGTTCCCCCATCGGTAACCGTTAATGACACATCATAAGTCCCGGTAGAGGAATATGCAACAGCATGAGGCCCTGCCCCCGTTGCCGAAGAAGGGGTTCCCCCTGGAAAAGACCAACTGTAAGTAGCGGGCGAACCTGTTGACAGGTCGGTAAACGTGACCGTTGAGCCAGTACAGACACTGGTTGCATCTGCTGTAAAATTTGCGGTCAGGCCCAAATCAAATGGGGATACATAAGTCATATAGGTACTTCCCCGGTTGTCTGTCCAGCAAGGATAGAACCTTCCGTCTTTGGAGGTGATACCAAGATAATCGCCCATATAACCACTGGCAAGGCCAGGGATTGGTGCCGGGGTAAACGATACGTCGCTTACCCTGAAATCTGTCCAGGTATTGCCTGCATCGGTAGAATAAGAAACCCATGCTTCAGCATCTGCTGTAGCTGTATTCCTGTTGTCGTAATAAACCACTGCAAGTGTACCCGATCCTGGATCACAAGTGATCCATGGTTGATATGAAGTACCTGTCCCTTGATTAACTTTTATTGGGGTTGACCATGTACTGCCGCCATTGGACGATCTGATCAAGTAAACCCCTGCAGTCCCTGAATTTACACCAGGAGTTCCAATATTTGTCCACACAACATATACATTTCCACTATTTGCACCAGAACTGATATCGACAGCACAAACGGGGAAAGAGTTCACCCTCATATTTTGGGGGACACCTGTATTCCTGATACCACGGATATTCGTTATGATCCTTGTAGCGGTTGCAAAAGAAACTCCGCCATTGGTGGATTTGGCCATACCAATTGCCGTTTCATCACTTGGCCATGAATCATAAATTGTCCAAACGGCATAAACTTCACCATTGGGCCCGGTTTGAATGTTCACACCCTGGTTGTGGCTTCCGGCACTTACGCCCGAACTAATGTTGATCGGGGTTGACCAACTAACACCATTGTTTGTTGAACGGGAAAATACATTATCGGCATAATTTCCCGATCCTGAATTCAAGTCCACCCAGGAATTGTACAAATATCCCTGATAAGGGCTTGAGGCTGTATTATCGACCCATAAATGGTTTTTGTCCTGGCTTGCGGAGGCCGAAACGGTAACCGCTGTCCAGGTTGATCCATTATCGGAATAGGAAGCTCCCATTCCTCCCGAGGAACTAATATATCCAACAAATTGCCTTCCACTCAGGTTAATGGCAGCAGCAGGGTCACCATTGTTACCACCACCTGCACCGCCTGTACTTCCTCCCCAGGAAGTCCCTCCATTACTTGTTTGGAAGTAGTTGGCGCCATAAACAGTTCCTACAGACCCAGAAGACCAGGATGTGGAATTGTTAGAATTCAAGACATACTGGTTATTATTCGGATCCACAAAAACAGAATTTTCACTTTCTGTTATGTTGGTTGCAGTGGATACCGGGACATCTGGGGAATCAGCCACCTTAATACCGTTAATTATAACATCGCTTCCTTTAAACTCGGCAGGTTTATAAGGAATTACAGGATTATAGGGAGTTGCACCCAGTTCGGCCATTTTCATCCAATACCCCATATTGTCAATCCGGGTATCGATTTGGATTTTTTCATTTTCCTTCACCTTGCTTTTTGAAATATCTGCATCTTCTTGTGCAAATAACGAAAAGGATAACATAATCAGCAGTAATGCTGAAACAAAATTGTATTTACGCTTCATATTAAAAATATTTAGGTTAAAAAATAATTGATTGCATATAAAAAGAATTCCCGACCTTAGGACTTGAGGCTGCAAATATACGAAAAAATGGAACAG
>JAJRTT010000282.1 GCA_024278155.1 Bacteroidota bacterium
CATTGAGCTTGTCGAAGGTCACATTGAGCTTGTCGAAGGTCACATTGAGCTTGTCGAAGGTCACATTGAGCTTGTCGAAGGTCACATTGAGCTTGTCGAAGGTCACATTGAGCTTGTCGAAGGTCACATTGAGCTTGTCGAAATGTGGCCAACTATTTTTTCCTACTTTTGTCCGTCAGAAAAAATAATTTCGTTATGAAAAGTATTTGTGTCTTTTGCGGATCGAGTGTTGGCAAAAAGGAAGTTTACAGCAAGGCCGCAAGGCAATTGGGGAAAGTGCTTGCCAAGAATAATATCACCTTGGTTTATGGTGGTGGAAAAGTGGGCCTGATGGGCGTTATTGCAAACAGTATCTTGGAAAATGGCGGGACATGTATCGGCGTGATACCACAAAGCATCGCCGATCTGGAAATTGCCCATACAGGACTGGACGAACTCCATATTGTGGACAGCATGGCCGAACGCAAGGATATGATGGCGGAGCTTTCGGACGCTTTTATCGCCATGCCCGGGGGATTTGGGACTTTGGACGAAATGGCCGAGATACTTACCTATAACCAGCTTCGGATATTTGATAAGCCCATTGGCCTGTACAACATTGAAGGCTATTTTGATGGTTTGTTGAATTTTTTCGACCATGCGGTCGAGGAGCAATTCGTTAGGGGGGAACATAGGGGCAACATTGTTGTGTCCACCGACCCCGAAGGTATTATAGGGAATTTAAAGGCCTATGAACCTGTCAAGATAGGGAAATGGATAGAGGATATTAAGGAAGAGAGTTTGAATTAGTCTATTTACAAAAAGAGAACAAAGATGGTAAAGTTGTTGAATACGCTTTAAATAGAAGTATGTCCCCAGCTCTTGTATCTCAATACGAAACCAAATTAATAGATAAAAAATTACTTGAAAATAAATTAGATGGGTTTTTTGAACTTGGAAAATACAAAGCTTAAAACAAAAGAATAATATATGATCGTAATCGGAATTACAGGCACCCTCGGTGCAGGAAAAGGGACTATCGTCGATTTCCTGAAAGACAAAGGATTTGAACATTATTCCGTGCGTGGTTTTTTGCTGGATAAAATCAGGAGAAAGGGAATGCCCGAAAACCGTGACAGCATGGTGGTGGTCGCAAACGGATTAAGGGCCGAACATTCCCCTTCATATATCACCGACCAATTGTATTTGCAAGCTTTGGGGACAGGGAAAAATGCAGTAATAGAGAGTATCCGCACACCGGGTGAAATTGAATCCTTACGTGAAAAAGGGAATTTTTATTTATTTGCCGTGGATGCCGATCCGAAAAAGCGGTTTGAACGGATAAAAACGAGAAAGTCGGAGACCGATGATATCGACTTTCAAACTTTCCTCAAAAATGAAAAAAGGGAAATGAACTCCGATGACCCCAACAAACAAAACCTTGCAAAATGCAGGGAGATGGCCGATTTTGTTTTTTTGAACGATAAAGGGATTGAAGATTTGAACAAGGAAATTGCAGAGGTGTTGGAAAAGATAATTAAGGAATAATTGGTCATATTGAGCCCGTAGGTCACATTGAGCCCGTAGGTCACATTGAGCCTGTAGGCCACATTGAGCCCGTAGGTCTGAGCCTGTAGGTCACATTGAGCCTGTAGGTCAAATTGAGCCTGTAGGTCAAATTGAGCCTGTAGGTCACATTGAGCCTGTAGGTCACATTGAGCCTGTCGAAATGTGCCGGCTTTGTTTCGACAGGCTCAACATGACCAAAGTTGACAGGCTCAACATGACCAAAGTTGACAGGCTCAATATGACCAAAGTTGACAGGCTCAACATGACCAAAGTTGACAGGCTCAACATGACCCTAAAGAATAAAACATAAAAACATAGATTATGTCCACAGAAAACAAAAAACACCTACGCCCCACCTGGGACGAATACTTTATGGACCTTGCCCATTCCGTTTCAAAAAGGGCCACTTGCGACCGCGGCAGATCGGGATGTGTGATCGTGCGCGACAAGCAGATTTTGGTGACGGGCTATGTGGGCTCGCCCCGGGGCTTGCCCCATTGCGACGATGTGGGCCATTTTTTCAAAAAAGTGATCCATGAAGACGGTTCCGTTACCCAACATTGTGTGCGCACCGTACATGCGGAGCAAAATGCCATAACCCAGGCCGCCCGTCGTGGCATCGCCCTTGATAAATCAACCCTCTATTGCCGGATGACCCCTTGCCGCACCTGTGCCATGCTTATTATCAATTGCGGTATCGAAAGGGTAGTGTGCGAAAAGAAATACCATTCCGGTGCCGAATCCGAGGAAATGTTCAGGGAAGCCAGGGTGAAGCTGGATTATTTTTCGGAAGAGGTTTTGAAGTATAAGGGACAGTAGGGAAGGGTTGATGATAAGGGATGAAAGTAGTATAACCAAAAGCCGCAATTGTTAATGAAACAAAAGGAATACGGAAAAGCCTTGAATTGTATTTTGGAAACAGATGCTTATTTTTTTACGGCCCTGCTTTATGAATATTTGAATAACGATGATTCGGCAAAGATTTGTTACAGAAAGCTGTTTCTTGTGGGATGAATAAAATAGACAAAACCAATGAGTAAAACATATAAATCAATAAGCACAATCAAAAAGAACAGATATGGGCAAAATGTGCAACACATAAGCCACCCATGAATTGTTGTGTTTATCTTGATACACACATTGACCTATGCGAAAATCCCTTTAAATTCTGTCTAACCTTAGCCATGATGTTGTGCAACAAAACAGAAACGAAAATTATACATAATGAAAAAATTTGAAAAGACCTTGGTTGTATTGATTCTCGTTTCACTGATAATGAAATTCTCATTCATAATGGGAGGTGACATTTTAGCAATATTGTCGATTTCACTTTTAATCTTGGTTTATTACCCACTTGGGTTTGCATTCTTTAACCAGGTTCGCTTAAGGGATATTTTTAAAAAAGATTCATATAAAGGAGTTTCTGGATTGAGGGTTTTTGGGGCAATTGTAGTTGGGATGGGCCTGTCTGCAACCTGTTTAGGGATTTTGTTTAAACTGGAAAATTGGCCTGGGTCAAATTTTAATCTAATGGTTGGTTTGGTTACGACATTAATAGTATCAATAATAGCATTGATTAAGTTTTTCAAAAGTAAAGATAATTATTATAGGCAAATTCTTAAGAGAACAGCAATAATTGGAGGGCTCGGGTTATTGTTAACTGCGTTACCAGATTTGACTTTGCAAAAAATTCAATATCGGAATCATCCTGAATATATTAAAGCCTATGAAGAGTATTTAAGTAATCCGGAAAACAAAGAACTTAAACAAAAAATAGAATTAGAGCATAAAAAAGCAACAATGACAGAAAAGGAATTCGAAATTTATCAAAAATATCAAGAACCCAATAAACAACCCAAATAAAATATATTGCAATGATTTCGCTTTTGTATGTATCCCAAAAAAACCGCCGGTAAATTTACCAACGGTTTTTTTCCCAATTCTTAAAAACGGGCTGGATCAAAAGTTCACAAAGGTAATCCCGGCAGTCCAGGGATAAAGCTCGGGGCCTTTGTCCTTTTTGAACATGGTGTTGACCGCATAGGTGGCGAACAGGTTGATCTTGCCCCAGCCAATCCTTACCGTGGCATCAAATTTAAACGGGTTCATGTAGAAATCGTCAAAGGTTTTTGTTTTGGCATTGTTGGGCGATGTGGCGGTATATTCCACTTTATAGGCATCCGTATTCGGGTCGTAGCGTGTCACCTCAAAATCCTTGTTGTATTCATTGTAATATTTTTTTGTGTGGGAAGAAATCCGTAGCCCGGCAACCATGCCCATATTGATATGGAAACTGTTTTTGTTGTGGTAGCGGTTGGTCTGGAATTCAAACAACAGAGGGATATCCACGTACCAAACGGTCAATTTTGATTTACGGATACTGATCCCGCGATCGATATAGCCAATCAATTCCGAGGAATCCGAGTTCAGGCGGGTTGCCTTGCTGAAACGGTAGTTGTTCCAATATGTGCCCAAACCTGTTACCATCCCCCATTTCTGGTTTTTGGAAAGGCTGATGTTCTGCTCAAAGAAGTTAACATGCACGGCCCATGATTTGGTTGTGCGCAAGTCCATGTATTCGGTTTCTTTCGGGAAACTCATTTTGTAATCAGGATCGACATATCCGTTCAACCCCATTTCGAAGCCCGCCCAGTGGCCGTTGAACTTTTTTATTTTGTGGCGGCTGAAGCTCACATTGCCATTTTCATCCACATGCAGTTCACGGTTCCCAACACGGATTTTTACCGAATCGGGGCCTTCCCAAACTTCCACTTCAAGGCCACCCACTTTTACCTTTGTGGAGTCGTAATAATTGTTTTTCCGATAGGAATAAGTGTAAGAGTTTTCGGTACTCTTATAAGAAGTTGTTGGTGCTCCCACAATCGTAACATCTGCCGATCCGCTTTTGTTGCCCGAGACTTCCCCGCTTGCGTTCAGGGTGGCATCTGCAGCCCCTGACACATCATATTTTACCTTGTCGGACACCATACTGGTTGCGTCCAGGTCCGCTGCCCCACTCACTTTGGTAATATGCGTTCCGCTCCTGCCTGAAAGTTTTAGGTCGGCAGCCCCGGAAACCGTGGTTTCGAGGTATTGCACATCCACATCCAGCGAAACGGAAGTTGCCCCCGAGACTTCTATCTTCAGCTCATCGGTCTCGATGAGGCTTTCCCCTTTTACGTTGGTTGCCCCGCTTGCTTTTAGCCATGTAAGTTCAGGAAGTGTGACGAATACATTTTGCACCGTTGGGTTTTTAAGGTCTTTCGTTTTAATGAAAAGGGTATTGTTTGAAACACTGGTAAGGATTTTATCCTGAAGGTTTGAATCCGTTTCGACTTTCAGGCTGGTTTCCGGGGAAATCGAAATGAATACATCTACAGCGCCACCGGCTTGTATCCCATTAAAAGTGGGAACTGCGCGGTTTTGTTTTACAACGTTTCTGTCTCCTTTTGCCTGGGCCAAAGCAGAAATATTTATTCCGAGAACAAGGATGAAGGCAATAGTTGTTGCCAAGGGTTTTTGTAAGTTCATGCGAATGATTTTAAATTAAACATTTTGTTGATTTGGGGATATGACGGACGTGATTTCCGATTTGTTACAGGAAGAAGGGTACAAAGCGTTTTCCCTAAGAAGAAAATCAGAAGACTCAACCAGCGGCCAGCCACCAGCCACTAATTTTTATTGTACATCGTCATTGTCAGGGAAAGGCCGATAGAGACAAAACTTTTAACAATGGAAATGGCTGTTTTTATTTTGGGGACCAGGATTTCTTCTTCGGTTTTTGTCCATTTCCCCAGCACATACTCGGATTGGTAACCTTTCGCAAAATCATTTCCTATTCCCACACGCAAACGGGGGAAGTTTACCGTGTTCAGGTTTTCGATAATACTGATAAGGCCATTATGGCCGCCATCGCCACCTTTGCCGCGCAATCGCAAAACACCGGTGGGAAGGGCAATATCATCCAGGATCACAAGGATATTCCCGAGAGGGATTTTTTCTTTGTCCATCCAATACTTAATGGCTTTCCCGCTAAGGTTCATATAGGTATTTGGCTTGATGCAAATCAATGTCCTGGCTTTGTATTGCAGTTTGGTCACATCGGCATACCGTTCCGTTTTAAAGCTTGCGGCCCCTTCCCGGGCAAGTGCATCGGCAATCACAAATCCAATGTTATGCCTTGTGTTGGCATATTCTGAACCAATATTCCCCAGACCGACGATAAGATATTTCATAATTAGAAAATACGAAGAACAAATGTAAAAAAAATCCCAAACCCCGCAAATGGGATTTGGGATTTTTCTGTAGAAGGAATCTATTACTTATTGTCTTTGGATGCACCAGTATCCTCGCCCTCTTTACTTTCTCCTTCAGCGCCTTCTTCACCTTC
>JAJRTT010000283.1 GCA_024278155.1 Bacteroidota bacterium
TCAAAAACACATGTTGCGCATATGGACAAAGATGATTTTTATGGAAATGAAAAATCGGTGGTAATGGAAAAGGATGATACTGTCCGTTGGGAATTTGTTGATGCAAATGGAAATGTGAGCATCCTGAAAGATAATACCCCTTTGTTGAAAGGAGAAGTTCTTGACGGGACGTTCCTGGGCGCCAATACACTCCGTTCTTTTATACAGGAACAAATTGATGATGCAAAGGCCAAAGACACTTTGTTTTCGGTTCACCTGAAGGCAACCATGATGAAAGTTTCCGACCCCATTATCTTTGGGAATTTTGTTTCGGTGTTCTTTAAAGATGTTTTTGAAAAACATACCGTTCTTTTCAAGGGATTAGGGATTACACCAGACCTTGGGCTTGGTGATTTATACAAGAAAATTGCAAATCTTGATGAAGCTAAACGAAAAGAGATTGAAACCGATATTCGGGCTGTTTATGCAAAGAACCCATCCTTGGCAATGGTGGATTCCGACAAAGGAATTACCAACCTCCACGCCGGCAACGACATCATCATCGATGCTTCCATGCCTGTTGTGATACGCGACAGCGGGAAAATGTGGAATGCCGATGGCCGGCTCCAGGACACCAAGGCCATTATCCCCGACAGGTGTTATGCAACATTTTACCAGGAGGCAATTTCCTACTGCAAAAAGAATGGGGCTTTTGACCCTTCCACGATGGGCAATGTATCCAATGTGGGCCTGATGGCACAAAAAGCCGAAGAGTATGGTTCACACGATAAAACTTTCAAGGTGGCCGGTACGGGAACTATCCGTATTGTAAATTCTGCCAATGAAACAATCATGGAACACAAAGTGAATGAAGGGGATATTTACCGTAGCTGCCAGGCAAAAGACATCCCCATCAGGGATTGGGTAAAGCTGGCCATAAACCGTGCCCGTGCCACCGGAAACCCTGCCGTTTTCTGGTTGGATAAAAACCGTGCCCATGATGCCAATATGATTGATTTGGTCAACAAATATTTAAAAGACCATGACACCAACGGACTTGAAATAAAAATCATGTCGCCGGTGGAAGCCATGCAATACACCCTTCCACGGGTAACAGCCGGAAAAGATACCATCTCGGTAACGGGAAACGTTTTGAGGGATTTTCTGACCGACCTCTTCCCCATCCTTGAACTCGGTACGAGCGCAAAAATGCTTTCCATCGTCCCATTGCTTGCCGGAGGCGGATTGTTTGAGACGGGTGCCGGAGGTTCTGCACCTAAGCACGTACAGCAATTCAATGCCGAAGGGCACCTGCGTTGGGATTCCCTTGGCGAATTCCTTGCACTTACCGTTTCATTGGAACACCTGGCAAACAATTATAATAACAAACGTGCAATGATCTTGTCCAAAACACTTGATAAAGCTGTTGCAAGTTATCTCGACAACAACAGGGCTCCTTCGCGCAAGGCCGGTGAAATTGATAACCGTGGGACCCATATGTACCTTGCACAATATTGGGCCAAACAGCTAGCGGCACAAACCGATGATGCAGAACTAAAAGAAAAGTTTGCCGATGTTTACAAGCAGCTCTTGGACAACGAAACAAAAATCCTTGCAGAGATTGCTGCCGCCGAAGGCAAAGCAACCGATATTGGCGGATACTATTTACCGAACGAAGATCTGGCCACCAAGGCCATGCGACCGAGTACGACTTTGAATGCGATCATTGACGGGATATAGCAAACCGATAAGTTGTTCGTCAAATAATCGGGGCTTCACTTTTAGTGAGGCCCTGATTTGTTTTAAACTTGAAAATTCAAACTCATTAAAAACATGTATCTTTGAACTATGAAAACGATAGATGTAAATACAAACTTTATTGAGACTTATTTTGGACTTTTAAAAAACTTAAGCCGGGATATTAAACTTGATATTATTGGCAAATTATCTAAAACAATAAAAAGTGATTTGAACAAACAAAACAAATCATTAAAAAATTCTTTCGGTGTATGGCAATCAGATAAGTCGGCAGAGGAAATAATAATGGAACTCCGAGAGA
Organism: Bacteroidota bacterium; assembly: GCA_024278155.1. Classification (GTDB taxonomy): domain Bacteria; phylum Bacteroidota; class Bacteroidia; order Bacteroidales; family JAADJA01; genus JAADJA01. The sequence goes on from JAJRTT010000283.1 coordinate 2,039, forward strand.
GCAGGAATTTTAACAGAAATATTGAAGCCTTATAATGAAATATCCGTTCTCAGCGTAGTCAGAGACTACGATGAACGAAGTGTAAATCTATAGATTTGTTTTTACTTCCTTTCTACACAATAATCTATATTTTCAAAAAACCCAGGCATTTTGGTGAGTTTTTGACAACAGATTTCCAAAATAACAATTCACAATCAGAAGATAGTAACACCACCCGGCGTAGTCAGAGACTACGCCGAGATAAGGTAAAAATATCCAACCAAAATACAACCTGGAACGTGAGGAAATACATGGCACTTTGATCTTTTATTTGATATGCTTCTGGCATCGTATTGAACTTTAAGCAACGAATTTACGAAATAATATATCAATCAAAGATTGAAACACCACCCGGCGTAGTCAGAGACTACGCCGGGGATTCTTCGGTTAGGGCTTCCTAATTCTCAGCGTAGTCTCCCCTCTCTCAGCATAGTCTCCCGACTACGCTGAGCGGTGTTCAAATCTCCCGATTTACACTATTCAATTAA
>JAJRTT010000284.1 GCA_024278155.1 Bacteroidota bacterium
GGTGTGGATACTGCACAAATTTCAAACAGTATAATAGATGCAAATGGCATCCATGGGATTTTTGTACAATATTCAAATGCAAAATTAAGGGGCAACACCATTACCGGTAATACAGGATATGGTATTTGCAATAATTATGTATATGCTGACAATATCCTTGACCTCGGCAACAATGACGTGAACGATAAAGGTGAGAATATAATAAAAAACAACGATGGCGGAGGTTATCAATTGTATAACAATACGGCAAGTGAGATCAATGCCTACTATAATGACTGGGGATATAATACCGCTGCCGAAATAGATGCACACATTTATGATAATGATGAAGATGTCTCAAAGGGCGAGGTCCATTTCAATCCTTGGTGGGTTGCAACGGACAAATATTTAAGTCTGAAAGTTTACCTTGAAGGCCCGTTTAATGGTAACAATATGGATATCGACCTGAAGGATGGGGGATATGTACCCATTGTGCAGCCCTATAACCCGGCACTTCCCTATTATGATAACAGCAACCCGGTTTGGCTATATGCCGGAGCCGAAAGTGTGGTAAATGTCCCAGATAATGTAGTTGATTGGATTGTTGTACAATTGCGTGATGCAGATAGCCCGGCCAATGCAAGTTCGGCAACTATTATCGACACCCAGGCCGCATTCTTGTTGAAGGATGGTTCAGTAGTGGGATTGGACGGTGTTTCGGCCTTGCAAAGTGTCCCGGCAAGCAATGTCACCAATAATTTATTTGCGGTGATTTATCACCGGAACCATTTGGGCATCATGTCAAAAAACCCATTAATTGAAAATGGAGGTGTTTATGATTATGATTTCACCACCGGGCCCGATAAAGTATATGGCGGCATAAATGGCTATAAGGAAATGGCCGTTGGGAAATGGGGAATGGTAGCAGGCGATGGTGATGGAAGCGGTATCGTAGGGAATACGGATGAAACCTCTGCCTGGAAAATCGATCTTGGTACTTCTGGCTACCTTGGTGGTGATTTTGATTTGAACGGTTTTGGCCAAAACACCGATGAAACCAATTACTGGAAAGTAAACCTGAATGCAGGTGGGCAAGTACCTGGCAAATCAGCAGAAGCTTATAAAAGCCAGGTTCCCAGGTAAAAAATAGCGGGGTGGCTTTGAACCACCCCGTGATTCGATATCTCATTATCCGCAACTTAGATATTCTGTTAGTAAAGTAAATTTAAACCATGAAAAAAACAACAATACTAATTGCATTCATCACTTTTTCAATATGTGCAAACGCACAATCAGAAAAAATCAGCGGTAGCTGGCTAATGACCAAAGTGGAAAAGGGTGGTGAGCCACAGGAAATATACGACCCCACCGATTTTGCGGAAGACGGGAACCTAATGATATTCGGGATGCCCTTGGGAACCTGGAAATATCAAAAGAAGGGGAACCTGATAGAAATGAAATCGGATATGGAAAAAGAGTTCAATGGCGATTGGCCAATTGATAAACTGGACAAAGATGAGATGATATTGGCCAAAGACGATGTTAAGATTTATTATTCAAGATTATATCCCGAAAAAATAAAAGAGGCCAACGGGGCATCGGGCTTGATCGGTATTTGGAAATATGCAGATGCGGAACATGAAACAAATCTCCTGAAGTTTGAAGCGCCGAATACGTTTGTACTAAAAAGCATTTCTGGCTTGGAAACCTCCACAAGCCAAGGCGAGTGGATGTTCGACCCTTCCGACAATAGTTTGCTGATCACCGGTTTTGCGTACAATATCCGGGGCAAGAACAAAATCGTAAAACTGAATGACAATGAACTGGAATTCACACATGAAGGGCAAAGTATCAAAGCCGCAAAAGAAAATCCCAGCGGCAATAAAATAGAGCGTTTGACATTTGTATATGAAGATTTCCCAGAGGAATTTGATCCTTATGAAATTGTTCCAGGCAAGTGGCAGGATTTAGGGGAACTGGTGTCCTACTTGTCAACTGTTGAATATTTGGAATATAGTTATGGGACATTGATCGAGGATTTTGGTGTTTTCGGTTATGAACCGGTTTTGGAAAAGGTGGAGGCCAATACCGAAAAAAACGAGGTGATGTTTACGTTCCTCAGCATATTTCAGGGCGATACCATGCAAACCGGACAAAAGTTCAAAGATCATCTTTCGGAAAGCTACAACCCCTTTTTCCCCGATGAAGAACCCAGCGTTTACCGATTTTTGGGAACCCAAACCGTTACGGTAGCTGCGGGTACTTTTGAATGTGCTGTTATCGATGGCGTGGATGGTGAAGACAAGGTGAAGTTTTGGATGATAAACGACAAACCCGGCGTTTACGCCCGTATCATCCGTGAAGGCGAAAATTCCTTTGGTGATTTGGAATATGAACTGTTCGAGTTGGAGGCGATGAAATAGACAAATCCACCCAGGTTATAAAACCCGGATGGGATTGTTTATTCAGGCACCTGTGAAGCTTCCCCCAGGTTTTCGTGCCATGGCCTGTTCTTATCATTATTGTTGACCTGTGCATCCATGTCGTAATCGTTTTCCAAATAACCTTTTGTCCCCGTTTCCGTTGCCCATGCAGCTTTGTCCAAAAGGTCAACCGAGTTGTCGGTGTTGCCATTTCCCGCAAACATCCCATAAATGCCGGTCGCTATTTCTTTATGTCCGTCCGGTCCGGTAGTGTAGGCTTTATATAAACCATCGGTAAAGTCATAGGAATATTTTGAATCCACAAAGCCTGCACCCAACGACATAACACTTAAATGGTTGCGGTGGTGAACAACAACAAAAAGATCATTTGAAATATTGGGGACATCGAAAAGCAGTTTGCCGCCATTCATATCTACTATGGAGCCATCATTTAGAAGAAATGCCGCCCTTGTTGCAACAATTTTATCTGGTGTTGCCCAATTTGCAAAAAAAGCATCCCGTAGTTCCACCAAAACCCAATCAACGATATCGGTATCGGGGATATAAGAAACACTTTCGGTGCCGCTATAAAACCAGGGGGCAACACCATAAGGTTGCATAAGCGGTATCAGATCCACAGGTTCAAGATCGGTGTTCATGTCGATACCGTTAAAAGGCCCTTCGAGATATACCTTTAGCTCAACCTCGGTATTCCAATGTATCGTATTAAATGGGTCATCTTCTCCGGCACTTCCGGCAAACCCGCCACTTGAATTGATAAAAAACACATCTGCGACCGGTGAGTTCCTTGTTACATTGGAAGCACCGCCCCAAAAATTCGTGGGAAAAACAGCATCATATATAAAGAGTTCCTGTTGCGATTTGAAAGTCAGTAAAGTCCCACCTGCTTCACCATGGTGAAACCGGCAATTATTGAAAGGATAAGCAGGGTCAACAGTAGCAGAAGGTGATATTTCGATACCATCGGCCCCCATTCCTGAAAAGTCGGCATATTCGGCCTGGATAGTACCTCCGCCAGCTACATTGAAATTGTAATACCCGGCGGTATATCTGTTTACGGTTGCCATGTTCCCTTCGGTGCCAATAAGGCTTATGGTTCCGCCGGGAAGTACGTTCAGAAAGCAGTAATCGCCAAGTTGCAAGACCGCATTTTCATCCACCTCCAAAAGCCCTTCATTAAAGATGTTCAAATGGTTGCCGGCCCGCATGTCCCTCCCTTTCAGGTCGAAATGTGAGCTAATATCGCAATTATGGTTTACTGTTACCGATGAGCCCGATTCAATTCCGAGATAACCCCCGGCGCCTCCATCAATGGTTAAATCATAAAAATAGTTGCCGCCTTTCATTGTAATTATGGAGGCATTGGCACATCCTATTTCCACTTCGCCGCCGCTTGGTTGAAATGCCCCGGTAGGAACTGAGGCAAATGTCCCCCCTGTCCGTATAAGGCCACCGGAAACTGTTGATGTCCCATGCATTGAGATATGGTTATTGGTTTGTTCGAACAAGCCCGACGACATGGTCAGGCCACCGTCCATGACCCTGAACCCCGAAGAGAATGGCGCATCGCAAACCATAGTTCCGCCATTGATGACAAGTTGCCCCCCAAAGACCTGATCGAATTGCCCATGGACATCTACATTCCCGGCCCCTACATCAAGCAGGCAATTTAATGTATAATCATTAAAAAGCTCAATTGAACCCACCTCGGAAGGGGATGATGTTTTATATACGAAAATAGATGACGATGGATCGGTATTGACATTTCCAAAAACAATCAATGAATAATCGAGCGTTTCAAAA
>JAJRTT010000285.1 GCA_024278155.1 Bacteroidota bacterium
AAAACCACTGCCGCCCCTTATTTGCGGTTCGCCGTCAAGGATGTTCAGGCCCGGTGTTTTGTCAAGGATTGTTTCGATATGTGTAATGTTTTGGCTTTCTATTTGTTCTACACTGATTACTTCCATCGAAACCGTCAGCTTCTCAATGCTTTGATTGAGCCGGCCCACTTTCACCTCAACTTCCGAAAGGTTGGAAGAGTAAAACTTCATCCGAATGGTTTTTTCGATGGTCTTCCCTGCTTTGATTGTTTCCGAAAAAGTGATGGACTCCATTCCCGTATAGGAAACGACGAAGGTGTAATCGCCCGGAATTAGTTGTAGGCTGAAATTCCCGGTCTTATCTGTGGCAACACCGAGGCCGGGGTTTTTCAGGACTTTGATATTTGCCCCGATCAGCGTTTCCCCGCTTTCATCAACAAGCACCTGGCCCCTTAGGGCTCCTTTTTCCTGGGCCATCATTTTATGTGATATCAGGAAGAAAAAACTTAGGAGGAAAAAGTATTTCAATGTTTTAATTAAAGAAAGCATATTGGATTTTGATTGAACAAGAGAACGGCCCTTATTTGAAATAAACCTTTTGCGCATAGTTTATTTCTTTCCCATAAACCCTTACAAGGTATAATCCTTGTGAAATCCGGTTATCGTCGATATTTACCTTGTTCGAAGAAATTGAAGATGAAAAAACGACCGAAGCGTTCAGGCTCATAACCTCAATTGTGGAACCCAAAAGATGGCTTTGCGGCAGCTTGTCCAGGTAAATGGAATTTCCCGAAACATAAACCAAACCCTGGTTGGCCGGCAGATCATTGATCCCGGCGGGTTCATAAATCAATTCCAGGTCATCGTACCAGACTTTGCTCCCTTCGATGGCCTGCGTGCCGTTACCGGCCGTGATAACGATGAGCATATATTCGGGGCTGTCTTCGCTGAACCAGGTAAAAGGCGCTTTGAACTGTGTCCATGTGTCCACGTTCCCGGCAATGTTTATTTGTGCATAGGCCACCTTGTTGGCCTCGTTTTCGGGTTGTGGCGGCAAAGTGCCTGCACCGGTGTGGAGCAATATTTTTACCTGGGCCGTATCGTTTTCCTGTGGGGCATATTTTGCCCAAACCGAAACACTGTCGGGGTGGCCCGTAAAAACCGTGTGCCACCTGTCATCAGTGGGATCGGTGAAAGCATATGCGTTGTCGGGGTTAAAATCGGGGTGCATCCTCCCATTCGTTGCTGACCCTGTGGCCACAATGCTGAACGTGAAGACATTGAACAGCTCAATGGAATAATTCCCCGTATGCGGATCCTCGCCCTGGCCCCAAACCAAAGGTGCCGCATTATTGATAAAGTCGCCGCCATCACCGGTTTTTATGGAGCTCCAGTTAACGGGTTCGTCGATAACCGTCCCGGCATCTTCCCAATCCTCAAAACCGGGGTTCTGGATTTGTTGCCCAAACACACCAATTGTCATAATCACGGCCATAACATTAAAAAATAACGGTTTTCTCATCTGTTTAAGTTTTGTTAATTGATTAATTTAAGGGATTACAAAAGCTTATGCAAAAATAGCTTATTTTTTCAAGTAGGGGGTTGAATACCTATTGTGAATTATTTCCCGTAATATGTGGTTTTCTGTGAGGAATGCACTGAAGCCTGACAGCCGCAGGCAGGGAAGCGGGACCGCAAAATCCGGTATTGACAACAGGAATGGCATATGAGAGGCTCTCCCCGTCAGTTTTTACTGGCGGGGCAGTCTGCTCGATTGTACACTGGGCTTATTCAGTCTCACAAATAAACTTAATATTCACCTCTTTAATAAATTCGAAATCATTTATCCACTTAACATTCATGTTTTGGCATACATCAGGGATTTTAATTTTCTGAGTATTTAGACTATTTGCTAGATATTGATGTGATTTGTCTTTCATATATAATTCTCTTAGACAAAGTTGCACCTTTTGGTCAATTGGTCGCACAATATAATTCTTATTCTTGAGCCATTCCTTCAGATTGTCATCACCTTTGTCTATTTCCTTTTTAACCTCTTGGGTTATGAAAACTATACCTTCCTTTGCCAAATTGTCTATTACATCCCAATAAGATTCGCAAAATTCTGGAGAATAATACTTATTCCATGCCTCGATAAAAAAGTTGGTGTCAAGACAATATTTTTGACGGATATTATGCATATAAGTGCTTTTCAAGCTTTTTAAAATTACTCACTTCAATGTCCAATAACTTATTGGCTTCATATCCTGTTATTTTTCCACTTTTGTAGTATCCGTATATATATGCTGTAAAGGCTCGACTATTTTTTCTGATTTTTAATACGTAGTAACTTGGGCCACCTTTTTGTTTGGGTTTATTTGCTTGGAGTTCCAAGTATTCATCATATTTGTCTTTAAATGCTTTTCTAAATTGATTAAATTGAATTTCCGATATGATATTTAAGTTTAACAATCGTACAGAAAGAGCAAAAGAACTTACTCTCAGTTCTTTAGCAATTCTTTCAACTATTTGAGGTGTGATAGTTTTATGGTTTCTTAAAATACTAGAAAATGAAGATTTTGGCATTAATATTTCTGCAGTTACTCTGTTACAAAGCACCTCAATTGGATCATATCTTCTCAGATCCTCTGAATTCCTGAAATCAATTAAATCAAATGAAGATACACCACTTGCATTAATCCACAGATGTGTTAATTCGTGAATTAAGGTGAAAAGTTGAGAGTTTTTCCCGTCAGCACTATTCACAAAAATAAATGGAGCATATTTGTCACTAACTGCAAACCCCTTAACTTCATTGATGTCAATTTTTAAATGGCTATGAATATTGCTGGACAATGACACGAAAATTCTTTTTTTTTCAATTTTATCAACCCAGTATTTTAGAATATCTCGATTTCTTTCAATTGATTCTACCCCTAGTGTTTTAATAATATCTAAAGCAATTACTTCTACACTAGTTTTAGAATTGAACTTCCCAATAAAACCAAGTTGGTTTTCTCCTTCCTCTTTAAGAGGAAATCACTAAACCAAGATTGTTTTGACTGAATATCTCTAATTAAAAATGTTAATGCAGTACTATATTCTTTCGATGCGATATTTCTTCTGAAATCTCTTAATGTCTGAAAATCTGATGGTGGTTCTGGAAGATAAAAAATTGCAATAGGTCTTCGGTATAATTTTGATAATTTTCCAAGTTGGTTTATTGAAGGGAAATCTTCACCAATCTCCCATAGCGCAATTTTTTCTTCCTTAACTTTTGTTTTCAAAGCAACCTGTTCAATGGACATTTTTGAAGTCTCTCTTGCCCATCGTAAAATATTTGGTGTTATGATTGCTTTTTCTCTCATTTTGCAAAGTTACTTAATTTGTTTATTATTTGAATATTCGTTTTTGCAGCCTTGTGCCCAACTTATAAATATCTTCCACCTCAAAAAATAGCTAAGCGCCACCCAATGCCCCATGTTTTTACTTAGGGCAAAGTAATTTATAAATATATTGTGAGACAGCGGTTTTGGGTTCTTCATGTCATTAAGGGTTTTTTAAGATACCAAAAGTTCAACAAAAGCCTGTTCTAATTTTGCTTCTGTGAATTTACTCATTCTTCAATCTCTTTGTTTTATCCTCAATTTGTTTGATAAAATCTTTTTCAACCTGTGTAATCCTGTTTTACATTCTTAGACTGCGTTAAGCCTTTTACGGCACCGTGTTGATTGGTTGTTCGGAAATCCCGAACAACCAGTTCCTCTTTCAGTTCCCCATCTTTGAATATATTCTTGATATGTTCGCTAACAGTTGCTTTAGACTTTTGAAAAAGCTCACCTATTTGAGCCTGATTTAACCATACAGTCTCATTTCCAAAATGGGTCTCTATTTTGACTTTACCGTCTTCGGTTTGATAGATTATGAGTTGGTTGTTTTTCATTTCAATATACGATTGTTAAAACAAGCATTTTTTGTACTGAACCCTATTTGAAAAGATCAATCTCCCCATCAGCAAGGCTCAAAGCAATTACCGTAATATATCCATCGAGGACATCATCGGGGACATCAATAAAAACCAGGCCGGGGGTTTTGCTCCACCACGCTTTCATTTTAATATCGTGGGCCAGCTTGATGCCGCTTCCAACCACATAGATGCTGTTTATTTTGTTCTTCAGCCCTTTGAGCATGATGGGGCCGTTGGGTTTTCCGGTCACGAAAAGGTAAAGGGTTTTCCCATCAGCCGAAAGTGTGGAAGGACCATCGAAGTATTCCCTTGGGATCCCTGCCTTTGTGCCAAAAATTGCCTGTTCGTGTTTTTTTGTCCATTTGCCCAATTCCTTTAGAATATGGGTCTGTTCTTCAGGGATTGTCCCATCGGGTTTTGGGCCGATGTCGAGCAAAAGGTTTCCGCCGAGGGAAATCACATCGGCAAAAATCCTGATTATCTGGTAAGGGGTTTTATAGTTTTTGTCGTTCCCCTGATAGCCCCAGGAATCGTTCATGGTCATGCACAGTTCCCAGTACTTCTTTTCCGGTTCGTAAATCGGCAAACCCTGTTCCGGGGTGGCATAATCGCCATATCCTTGTAAGCGGCTGTTGATTATCACATTGGGGTTTTTCTGAAGGAGCAGTTCACGGATTTGTTTTGCATGCCATTTTTTGGCACTTTGTTCCCAATCGCCATCAAACCAAATCAGGTCAGGCTTGTAATTGTCCATCAGCTCTTCTATCTGGCCAAGGTTAAAACGGACAAATTTTTCCCATCGCAACGAATCGTTTTCGTAACGTTTTTCGGCCCGGGTGAAATTCGGGTAATCGGGAAATGACCAGTCCAGGAGACTGTAATACAGCCCAACTTTGATTTTTTCCTTTCTCAGGCTTTCCACAAAGGGTTCCAACAAATCACGGCCGGCAGGTGTTTTTTTCACCACGTTCAAATCGCTGAACCTACTGTCCCACAGAGCCACACCGTCATGATGCTTGGAGGTGATCACGGAATACCTGGCCCCACTTTCTTTTATGAGTTTTGCCCATTCTTCCGGTTTGTAATTTTTGGCCGTGAAGCCATCCAGTTGTTTCATGTAATCTTCATAGGAGATCAAAGCGTTAAAAAACGACCAGGATTCATCAATGCCGTTTACGCCATAAATCCCCCAATGGATGAAAATCCCCAGCTTTGCTTCGCCAAACCACTCAAGCCGGGAGGAACCGGTATCGGTTTCAGGGTTTTGGGCATGGATGTTTTCAAGGTAGGTTAATTGAAAAAAAAATAGGACGGTAATCAGGGAAATAGTGATTTTCTTCATTTTGTTATATTTTTTGTTTTCGTTATAGCATATACCAACAAAATTAGCTGGATAAATTTTATCTGGCCTCCATTGCGTTATGGTAGGCGGGCAAAGCTGAATCCCGTTGGAAAACTATATGTTTCCCCTTTTTGGGTAGTAAACTCCTTTGTAATCCCCTGATAGTTCACTTTGCAATTTCCCCCAGCACCGGAATGGATGGCAGCCGAAACGAGTTTGCCGTTTTTCCATTCCATGTCCACCTCAAAACCGCCCCTGGCCCTCAATCCATAAATACTGCCATGCGGCCATTCCGAAGGTAAGGCAGGTAATAATTGGATTATTCCGTTGTGGCTTTGCAGGAGCATTTCGGCAATCCCGGCCGTCCCACCAAAATTCCCGTCTATCTGAAAAGGGGGATGGCTGTCGAACAGATTGCTTTGGGTTGATTTCCGGAGCAAGGCCATCACATGTTCATAAGCGGTTTCCGGTTCGTGCAATCTCGCAAAAAAATTGATCATCCAGGCCCGGCTCCAACCTGTATGCCCACCTCCGTATTTCAAGCGTTTTTCGATTGTCCTTTTTGCCGCTTCAAATAGTTCAGGGGTTTCCGGTGTTATTTGTGCCAAAGGGTACAATCCCAATAAGTGCGACATATGCCTGTGCCCCGGTTCCCATTCTTTGTAATCCTTCATCCATTCCATGATTGTGCTGTCTTTTCCTATCAAAACAGGGGGGATTTTTGAACGGACTTGTTTCCAGTTTTCCCTTAAACCCTCATCAATGCCCAATATTTCGCTGGCCTCGATGCAATTGTCAATATGGGCCATTAAAGTTTGATTGTCGATGGTGGGCGCATAGGTTAACTGGCACGGATAATCTTTGCCTTCAAGGATGTAGGAGTTTTCGGGCGACATGGAAGGATTGGTCACGAGAAAACCGTCTTTTCCAATCAGGAAATCGTCAACAAAAGCCAGGGCTTCTTTCATGATGGGGTAAGCCCTGGTTTTCAGGTATTCCTTATCGCCCGTGAACTGATAATGCCGCCATAGAGGGAAAGTCATCCATACCCCGCTCAAGGGCGACATTCCCCAGCGCATATCGGCATTGGGCACGGTTTTCCCAAAAACATCGGTTGCATGGTGCATAGCCCAACCCTTGCAGCCGTACATTTCTTTGGCGGTGACCCTTCCCGGTTTGCGCCATTGGTCAACGCTATTTATGAGCGGTTCAACGGTTTCTGAAAGGTTGCAGACTTCGGCGGGCCAGTAGTTCATTTGCAGGTTGATATTGGTATGGTAATCCGAATTCCAGGGAGCCTGAAAATGATTGTTCCAAATCCCCTGTAAATTTGCCGGTAAAACCCCGGGAGACCTTGAGCTGCCCATTAACAAATACCTTCCATATTGAAAATACAATGCGATCAGGCCGGGATCTTCGCCACCATTTTTAACAGCATCCAATCGGATATCCGTTGGGACCGTATCAAGCATTTTGCCGCCCAGATCAATTTGAACCCGGTTGAAGACCGAGGCATGGTCCCGGATATGTGATTCCCTTATCCGGGCAAAGGATTTCTGTTCAGCTTTTTGTAAAATACCATTACAAACAGATAACGGGTCAATGCTCCGATCAAAATCAAGTTTGTCAATATTATAATCGGTTGCCGCCGTGAACAAAATATCCAGCTCATTTGCGCTTTTTACAATTAACAATGAATCATAGGCATTTATTTCACCACCCTTGTTCATCGCCTTTAGTTTTGCCGCAAACTTCATATGCTTACCGCCTGGGCCTCTTTCTTTATCCGGTTTATCAATAATTTGCCCGGTCATTATTATCTGATTGTTTTCTGTTTTTAGGGTGGCATCCTGTTTCCTGTGCAAAGCGATTTTCAGGTTAATCGCACCAGGTTTATCGGCAGTAAACCGAATGGCGATAATATTATCAAGGGCCGAGGCAAAAACTTCCCGTGTGTAAGTTATCCCATCAATGGTAAATACCGTGCGGGAAATGCCATAATTCAAAAACAGTTCCCGTTGATAATATGTTGTTGGGGCAAGGCTGTCGAACGACAAATAAATATCGCCCAGTGTTTGATAAGAACGAAACCGGGGAGGTGTCCCCAACAAGCTTTTGTTCCCAAGTTCATAAGCCTCTTTGATATTTCCCTCAAAGACCAACTCCCTGATTTTCGGCAAATCTTTTAAGGCATTTGGGTTATTGACATTGACATTTTGCCCGGCCCACAGGCTCTCTTCATTTAACTGGATACGTTCATCGTAAACCCCTCCAAAACCCATGGCTCCCAAACGGCCGTTCCCAACGGGCAAAGCTTCGTCCCAAATAGTTGCCGGCTGATGGTACCAGAGGGCATATAGATTTATTTTGGCAGGGCTTACCGAACTTGTTTCACCCTTTCTGCCGCAAGCTGAAAAAAGTAATGACAACAGAATTCCAAATACAATCTTCTTCATGATCTTTGTTCTATCAATTAATAATTGTTTCGTCCGCAAACAACCAGGCTTTTTTTCCGGCACCGGGA
>JAJRTT010000286.1 GCA_024278155.1 Bacteroidota bacterium
GGTCCGAAGTTTTTAAATTTACTGTGTTCAATGAAGTTATCCTTAACAAACCAAATGATGGCAGCGATGGGCAAATGCCAGATGCTTTGTTAAAATGGAAAAACAAAGTTGGGTCGATTAGTATTACCGGTGTTGACAATTCTATTTATCAGGTAAGTTTTGATGATGCTTTTACCGATATTTATATTGAGTCCACTGTTTTGGCCGAGGATTTTGTGGGTGAATCAATTATCGCAGTAAACTGTGTTGAATTGTTTTTTGATACTACATATTACTGGCGCGTCAAGGCAGTCCATAGCCTTGATGAATCCGGTTGGTCTGAAGTACGGTCATTTTCCACACTTTCGGCTCCGGAGTTAGTTGACCCAAGTGATGGGGCAACTGACCAAATGCTTGATGCTGTAATCTCTTGGGAAGAAATCACGGGTGCTTTTGAGTATAAATACCAGCTTTGTGCCGATCCCAATTTTGATCCTCCATGTGCTAGTGTCACAGTAGAGACATATACAGCCACTTTACAAGCACTCATGTTTGGGAACACCTATTATTGGAGAGCGAGTGCGATGCACACGAAAGATACTTCCAGTTGGAGTGGCTCTAGGAGTTTTGAAGTTATTAATACGGTCTTTCTGAGCAGCCCTGCAAATGGAGATACCGTTGACCTGTTTCCTGTTCTTGAATGGGAAGCCCAAACAGGTATAGAAAAGTATGAATTGCAATATGGAACATCAAACAGTTTTGATGAACCCGAAATCTATTATATTGATGTACCTGAAGCTTCCTATAAAATCATCTTTAGCCTTGAAAAAGAGATGGAGTATTTCTGGAGAATGCGTGCTATTAAGGATGTGGACACGACCGGTTGGAGTGCGACCGGGAACTTCTATACGCCATTTCCCATTGGGATTAATGACAATCTCTTACAAAAGGAGAATGTCCGTATTTATCCGAACCCTTCCAATGGTATCTTGAAAGTTGAATTGAATCCAAACGAAAAATCAATGGTCCGAATTTCGGTCATGGATTTACTTGGACAAAAAGTGTTTGAAGAAAAAGCAAGCTTTGAACAGGGAACACAAACGGAAATGATTGATTTGAATTTCCTTGAAAACGGATTGTATATATTGAAGCTGGAAAGTGGAAATAAGGTTTACAACGAAAAAATTATCCTGGATAAATAATAAAGTATTTTATTAGGCGAAAAAGGCTGTCGGTTATCTGATGGCCTTTTTTATTGGCTGTTTTCCGGTTTTCAAAAAAGTGCGGAGAAGCGGTTATGGCCAATTGCAATTCTGTTTCGGCTCAAAATTTATCAGGTTATAAAGAATTGTACCGTTTTCCAAAATTAAAATTCAGGTAGAAGGTGAAAAAGAAATAATTGGGTTCATTGAAAGCCATGATTGGAACTGGCCGTGGGAAAATGTCTATAATAGCCCCGATCTCGAGTGATTTTGTTTTTGTGCTATATGTCCCATACTCGAAATCAAGCCCTACTTTTGCGTGGATGCCCGGATAAACATCTATTTCACCAAAGCCTTTTGTGAAAGAAGCCCGGCCAAAGATATTGTCAACGAAGTGTTCATCAGGATCGTACCTTTCTTCACTTGTTGTATATTCGTAATATTGCGACGATTGTTTTAGTATTATGAGATAAACAGGCTTGGCAAAACCCAATGACAGTCCGCCCATATATAAAAACCGAAGCTCAACACCGCCCCAATATGGTTTTCGGTTCAATCGTTTGTGCGTACCATAAGCACCGCGCAAAATAAAAACCGAATTGAGTTTTCCGTAATTATAGCTTTTTGAGTTTGTGAAATAGGGGTTAATGGTCCTGATTTGTTTTGGCGAACGCATTTCAATCAGTTCAATGTTCCAGACCCGCCTGCTGAAATCGGATTTATTATAGCCTTTTGTGAATTTTGCACCCCAACCTTGTGTGTGGAACATGACCCCACCGCTCATTTCATTCAGCAGGATGATATTTTTGGTCGTATCGACTACTTCCGTTTGTGGAAATAATCTACCACTTATAAACAGAAAAGCGAAAATGAACAGTATGAAAAGGGTAGATTTCTTCATGAACAAATCTATTTTTGACCAAAGAACCAATAAAAGTAATATTAATTTATTTATTAACGCTTTTGAAAATTATTTATTTCTGGAAGAAGAAAACCCTTTAATACCTTTTTAATGGCGTTGTTCGATTTGGAATTTTTTGGCCTCCCCGTACGCAGGGCAACTCTCCGCTGACCTGCAAGATGAAACAATTATTCCAATGGTAATTACTGCGAGTACTATAACGACTATCTTTTTCATAAGTATTATGATAATAAGGTTACAAATATATAATTATTTTACAAGCTAACGTTTTGGATTATAACTTAATTTTGCATTCGCTTATATCAAATAATTTGCCATCAATGATAATTGCAAATTTGCAGCACATGAAAAAAATTGACCCTGCCATCGAAACCTCCTGGAAAGTAGCACTTTCTGAAGAATTCCAATCTGATTATTTTTCTGGTTTAAAGGATTTTTTGATTTCAGAAAAAAAGAAATATAAAATTTATCCTACGGGTTCGGATATTTTTTCTGCTTTTAACCATACCCCTTTTGGAAACGTAAAAGTGGTTATCCTTGGTCAGGACCCTTATCATGGGACGGGCCAGGCCAATGGTCTTTGTTTTTCGGTGAACGATGGGATACGGAAACCGCCTTCACTTCAAAACATCTTCAAGGAACTTAATACAGATCTTGGTATTCCAATCCCTGAGAGCGGAAACCTTGAGAAGTGGGCCAAACAAGGGATTCTGCTTTTGAATGCTACATTGACGGTAAGGGCGGCACAAGCGGGGTCGCATCAAAACAAAGGATGGGAGCTTTTTACCGATTCGGTCATAAGAAAGCTTTCGGCTGAAAAAGAAAACCTTGTTTTTGTTTTATGGGGAAACTATGCCCGGGCCAAAAAGAGTATGATAGATACTGAAAAGCATTTTATAGTCGAATCACCACATCCTTCACCTTTTTCGGCCAACTCAGGGTTTTTTGGAAGTCGCCCATTTTCAAAAACAAATACTTATCTGGAACAAGTGGGCAAAGACCCGATTAATTGGGGTTTGTAACAATTGAAATTATTGGCTGCTTTAATCGCCAGCCCCTTCAACCCAATCAACTATTTTTGGGGACATTGGTTTCTCTTTAGGTTTTGCAAAGTCAACAAGCCTTCCGTTTTCGTCAATCATATATTTTTGAAAGTTCCAGCTTACCTTCGAATCCATTACACCATTCTTTGACTTTTCGGTAAGCCATGTATAAACAGGGTGTATGTCATTGCCTTTTACGGATATTTTAGACATCATCTGAAATGTGACCCCATAATTAACAGTACAGAATTCTTTGATTTCCTCATCGGTCCCGGGTTCTTGTTTCAGGAAATTATTTGCCGGGAATCCAAGAATCGTAAAACCCTCCCCGCCATATTCCTTGTAGAGTTTTTCCAAATCTTCGTATTGTGGCGTAAAACCACATTTGGAAGCTGTATTGACAATTAGTACTTTTTCCCCTTTTAAATCGGAGAATTGAAAAGGCCTGCCATCAATTGTTTTCGCAGTAAGGTCGTAAAAGCTGCTGTCTTGAGCTTGTGGGAATTGATAGGCTATACTGAAAATAGCCAACAACATTAATGACTTCAAGTAATTCATGTGCATTGTGTTTCGTAAAATGTTTCGATTGATTATAAAACCAATAGTTATTGGAATTGTTCAAAATGAAATTGATCCTGCATCTTAACAATTTGTAATTTCGCTTCTCAATAAAAAAAAATGGACAAACAAATCCTCCGACTTGCTATCCCCAATGTAATCAGCAATATAACCGTCCCTTTGCTGGGAATGGTCGATCTTGCCATCCTGGGGCATCTTGAGTCCGAAGTTTATATTGGTGCCATTGCCATTGGCGGATTGATATTCAGTTTTATCTATGCAGTTTTCAGTTTCCTCAGAATGGGTACCAGTGGGTTTACGGCCCAGGCTTTTGGCGAAAAGGACAAGGGGGAGATGATCCTGATGTTTGGCCGTTCCATGTTCTTTGCAATAGTGGGCGGCTTGATACTTATCGCCCTTCAATATCCCATTGAGCTGTTCAGCTTTTATTTGATCGATGGTTCGGCAGAAGTGGAAACACTTGCGCGGGAGTATTATAATATCCGTTTATATGCTGCCCCGGCTTCCTTGGGGATACTGGCATTGTCCGGTTGGTACGTGGGGATGCAAAATGCCCGGATACCCATGTATATCGCTATTGCCATAAATGTGATAAATATTGGCGCCAATTTTACTTTCGTCTATGGTTTTGGGATGAAATCAGATGGGGTTGCCTGGGGAACTGTTATAGCCCAGTATTCAGGATTGGCTTTGGGCTTGGTTCTTCTGAGGGCAAAATACAGGAAGATGTTCAGGTTTTGGAGGCAAACCGATTTTTTCAACTGGGAAATACTTGGGCGTTTTTTCAAGGTCAACCTGGATATTATTGTCCGCACATTGTGCCTGATATTTGCCTTTGCCTTTTTCACTTCCCAATCGGCAAAAATAGACGACACCATTCTTGCCGTGAACACGGTTCTTTTACAATATCTGTTTGTGTTTGCTTA
Source organism: Bacteroidota bacterium (assembly GCA_024278155.1). Taxonomy (GTDB): domain Bacteria; phylum Bacteroidota; class Bacteroidia; order Bacteroidales; family JAADJA01; genus JAADJA01. The sequence goes on from JAJRTT010000286.1 coordinate 4,652, forward strand.
TCTTACGGATGGCTTTGCTTATGCTGCTGAAGCACTCGTGGGTAAATTTGTTGGCGCAGGTAACCTCGCCGACCTCAAAATCGTTATCAGGAAATTGTTCATTTGGGGTTTTGGGTTCAGTATCCCTTTTTCAATCCTTTATCTTTTTTTTGGGGAATCCTTGTTATGGTTGCTTACCGACAACGAAAAGGTAATTGATGCCGCCGCGCCCTATCTGTTTTGGATTGGTTTGGTGCCATTTGTCACTTTTCCGGCTTTCATCTGGGATGGTATTTATATTGGGGCCACTTCTTCGGTCGCCATGCGCAACTCTTTATTGATAGCAACGTTTCTTGTTTTCCTTCCGTCCTATTATTTATTTCGCGAACCCCTTGGGAACCACGGCCTATGGCTGTCCATAATGCTGTTTATGGTGGCCCGTGGCAGCTTGCTTACTTTCTTCAGGAAGAAATATATTTATTCCCTTGTTCCCGCGTGATTATCTTGATAAAAAAGTATAAAAACTAAATTGCCAATTATTCTAATTTGTATATTTGACACCTTTATCAATAATTAAGAATCAATAAATCGAACTTAAAAAATTATAGAAATGGCTAAAAGAACAATCGTAAGTTTGCCGGGTGATGGTATCGGTAAAAATGTTTTGGAAGAAACCATACGTGTATTGGATGCAGCAGGATTTGATGCAGAATATGTTGAAGGCGATATTGGCTGGGAGTTCTGGCGAAGCGAGGGCAACCCATTGCCACAAAGGACCATTGACTTGCTGGAAAAACACAAAGTCGCACTATTTGGGGCAATTACCTCCAAACCAAAAGATGCTGCATTTGAGGAGTTGGCTCCCGGATTACAGGAAAAGGGCCTGGTTTATTCAAGTCCGATAGTGGGCTTGCGCCAACATTTTGGCCTTGATATTTGTTTGCGCCCTTGTAAATCCTATATTGGAAACCCGTTGAATTTTGTGAAAAGGGGCGTGGGCGACGTAATTGATGAACCCGCTGTTGATGTGGCTATTTTCCGCCAGAATACCGAAGGTTTATATGGTGGTGTTGAGTGGAGCGATCCCCCGGAAAAAGTGTATGATGCACTGATGACCCATCCAAAATTTGTAAAGAACTTTGGCGATACGCCCAAAGAGGAAATTTCGGTTTCGACCCGGATATTTACCAAAAAAGCGACCGAGCGTATTTTAAGGGCAGCTTTTGACCATGCAAAAAAATATGGCTATAAATCGGTTACCGTTTGCGAAAAACCAAATGTTATCCGTGAAACATCTGGGATGATGTACAAAATGGCACAGCAAATCCAAAAAGAGGAATATCCAAACATCGAACTTTGGAACACGAATATTGATGCCCAGATGATGTGGCTGACCAAAAACCCTGAAACCTATGGCGTTATCGTGGCCGGGAATATGTTTGGCGATATTGTTTCCGATGGTTTCGCCGGACTGATCGGTGGTTTGGGCTTTGCCTGTAGCGCACAGTTCAACCCTGATTCAGGAGTTGCTGTTTTTGAACCCACACATGGCTCTGCTCCTAAATATGCCGATTACGAAATTTCCATTGTGAACCCAATTGCAATGATTGAGTCGGCATGTATGATGTTGGATTTCATTAATGAAAACGGGATTGCGGCCAAAATCCGTAAAGCAGTTGCCGAGGTGATTTCGGAAGGAAAGGTACGTACCTACGATATGATGAAGATGAGTGGCCGTGCCGATGTAGTCGAAAAAGGTGCTGCATCAACGACCCAAATGGCAGATGCCGTGATTGCAAAGCTTTAGGGATGGTGGATGAAATGAGTGGATAGGGGTTGAGAATAGGCTAATTGATTTTGGGATAAATGTAAATGAACTCACAAACCAATTTCCGAACAATAAACTTGGAAATCATTTATCCGGTCAAATGATCAGATCGTCAACTTCTCCTGCTTTTAATTATGGAGAGGCACAGAGTGCTGAGTCAAGAAAAGATTTTATCCATAAAATGAAGGTTTGCCTTAAAGAATTAAGGGAAACCAATGTTGGGCTGAAATTTGCAAAAAGAGGAAAATTCAAAGTGGCGCAGAATTGTTAAATCAATTGCTGATTGAGGTCAATGAACTAATTTCAATCTTTGTAAAAAGTATTGAAACCGCAAATAGGGATTTGATTTCTGGCAAAAAACCCCTTTAATCAACATTCACCAATCTTCAATCACTATTCGCTAATCATCCATCACTAATGTTGAATCATTATTCATCAATATTTTATATTCTGTAAACAAAACTAAAAACATAATAAAATGACAAAAGAAGTATATGACTTGTGGCCGGAATTAAACTGGATACAAGACCAGGATTTAAGGGACAAAACGGCAAAAACCTGGGAACTGGCACTTAAACGAAGTGTTTTGACCCCTGCTGACCTGAAGAAAATCCCTTTCACCTTGTTGTGCGGCCCAGACCTTAAAGTTACCTTTATGGATCATAAAAGCTCGGTGGTGCACATCGCCCGGGATGCAGGCCAGAAAATTAACGATATGTACCATGGCGAACTCACCTGCAATATGGATGTGTTGATTGCCGGGGCAATCTTGGCCGATGTTGGAAAGCTCCTGGAATATGTTTTGGACGAAAACGGAAAAGCCATTCAGGGAACCTATGGGAAATATGTACGACATCCATTTTCGGGCTTGTCGCTTGCCGAGGAATGTGGTGTCCCGGCTGAAGTTTGCCATATCATAGCAACCCATGCGGGCGAAGGCAATATGGTGAAAAGGACAACCGAAGCCTATGTGGTGCACCATGCTGATTTTATGACGTTTTTGCCGTTTAAGGAAAGGCTCACCGTATAGTGGATCTGGCCCTCATCGCATTGGCACCCGTATTTATCATCCTCGTATATATTTATATCAGGGACAAATACGAAAAGGAACCCATAGGTTTGCTTGTTAAAACATTGATCGTAGGTGGGCTGACGGTCATTCCCATTATGTTTGTCGAAAGCTTTTTGCAATCAAGGGGAGCCTACTTAGCCGGATATTCGGCTGTGACTTATAGGGCATTTGTCGTGGCGGCATTTACCGAGGAAATTTTTAAGTTTATTGCCTTATACCTGTTGATATGGAAGAACAAGGAGTTCAATGAAAAATTTGATGGGATTGTTTACGCCGTGTTTATCTCCCTTGGTTTCGCAGCCGTTGAAAACGTGATGTACGTATTCCAGTACGGGCACGCCACCGGGATTACCCGTGCCCTTACGGCCGTTCCCGGCCATGCGCTTTTCGGGGTTGCCATGGGATACTATTTTGGGCTGGCGAAACTGTCACCAAAGAACAAACCAATGAACTTCCTTTTGGCACTCATTGTACCAATAGCTTTGCACGGCCTGTACGATTTCATTTTAATGACAGAACATCCGTACCTCGTTGTGGCCTTTGTCCCTTTTTTGTATTACCTCTGGAAATCGGGCTTTAAGAAAATGAAAGAGCTTTCGGACAATTCGAGGTTTAGATAGAATTATTTATTTTTAGAGAAAAAATAGGCTTTAGTTTTATATTTTTGCCCCACATTTTAAAACAGAGAAAACCATGACGATCATAGAAAAAATCATTGCAAAACATTCCAAGTTTGATACGGTAAAACCAGGCGATATTGTGGATATTGAAATCGATGCACGGGCAGCCCGCGATTTTGGCGGGCCCAATGTTGTAAAGCACATCGAAAAAAACAATTTAACGATCGATGATGTGGACAAAACCCTTTTTACGTTTGATACAAACCCCACAGGTTCTGACCAGAAATATGCCATGAACCAACAAATCATCAGGATATTTGCCAGGAAGCACGGGATAAAGATTTTTGACATCAATAACGGGATTGGTACACATACATTGATTTCGGAGGGTTATGCCTATCCGGGCTCCACTTCGCTCACAACCGATTCACACGCAAATATCCTTGGTGCAATCGGTTCTTTCGGACAAGGCATGGGCGATAAGGACATTGCAGCAGCTTTTCATTCCGGAAGGGTTTGGTTCAAGGTCCCTAAATCGGCGAAAATAAACCTTGTTGGTAAACGACCCGCCAATGTAACGGCCAAAGATATTGTCCTTAATCTCCTGAACAGGTTTGGGGCAAATTCATTATTGAGTTATTCTGTCGAGATTTATGGTGAGGAAGTGGAAAAATTCACATTGGACGAGAGGATAACCATTTCATCCATGGGAACGGAAATGGGGACGATTATCATACTTTTCACCCCGAAC
>JAJRTT010000287.1 GCA_024278155.1 Bacteroidota bacterium
ATCCCCGAGATAAGCGTGCAGGTTGTTTATCCGAATGCCGGTGCAAGGCAGTTGGAGAACACGGTAACAAAACCCCTGCGCAGGCAATTGTTGCAATTGAACCACTTAAGGGACATCCAAAGTGAGACCCGGGACGGCTTTGCAACAATAACCTTAAAGTTTGCTTATAAAACCAATATCCATTATGCCTACATCGAAACAAATGAAAAAATAGATGAACTGATGGGGGTCCTTCCACGTGAAATGACCCGGCCCAGGGTGATAAAGGCAAGTGCTTCGGACATCCCGGTTTTTTATTTGAACATAGTGCCCGGTGAAGCCTACTGGCAACGAAACGATAACCTCCTCGAACTTAGCAATTATGCACAAAATGTACTGAAAAGGCGGATAGAACAGTTGAGCGATGTCGCTTTCGTGGACATGACCGGTTTGGAATATCCCGAAATTGTTATTGTCCCGGACAGGTTAAAACTGCAAAGCCAGAATATTACGGGGAAAGAAATAGAAAATGCCCTGAACGAAAACAATATCAACTATGGCAACATATTGATCAAAGACGGGCAATACCAATATCACGTCGGTTTTTCGGCAGGTTTGAAAACATTGGAAGATATCAGGGATATTTATATGGATGCCAATGGGCATATCCTGCAATTAAAAGAGGTGGCAGAGGTCAGGCTACGCCCGAAAGAAAGGCAGGGCATCTACATGTTTGGCAGAAAAGAGTCGATTGTAATGGCCATCATCAAGCAATCGGATGCACAAATTGCGAATATGCGGACAACATTGCACAGTCTTGTGGAAACCCTGAAGAGTGAAAACCCGCAGTTGCGGTTTGAAATATCGCAGGATCAATCGCAATTGCTCGATTATTCCATAAAAAACCTAAAACAAACATTGCTGCTTGGGCTATTGCTCGCCATTGCCATCATGTTTTTCTTTATGCGCAATATCATGGCACCTTTGCTTATTGGCATTAGTATCCCGGTATCATTGATCGTTAGTTTGTTTTTCCTAAAACTTTCTGGTGTTTCCATAAATATTGTTTCGTTGTCGGGCCTTATACTTGGAGTAGGTATGATGATAGACAATTCGATTATTGTTATCGACAATATTACCCAATACAGGGAAAAGATGTACCCTCTTGATGAGGCTTGTATTGTAGGGACCAACGAGGTAATCCGTCCTTTGATAAGCTCGGTATTGACAACTTGCGCTGTGTTTGTCCCCTTGGTTTTTTTAAGTGATATTTCAGGTGCGTTGTTTTTCGATCAGGCCGTGGCTGTCAGCATCAGCCTAACGGTTTCCTTGTTCGTGTCGATTATGGTGTTGCCCGCTTTATACCGCTTGTTTTATTCAAAGCTAAGCCAGAAAACCAATACCACAGCGTTTTCAAAGGGCGTGAAAATGTATGAAAAAGGGCTTGGGTTTATGTTTAAAAGGAAAACCGTTTTTATTTTGTTTTTCTTTTTGTTGTTCCCCCTTGGGATATATTTGTTTTCCTCCATTGACAAAAAGTTTATGCCCGATGTTGAGCAAACGGAATTTGTGGCCCAAATCAACTGGAACGAGCCCATTAATGTTGATGAAAACAAAAACAGGGTATTGGAATTATTGCAATCAGTGAAAACACCTGTAAGGATAAATACTTCATATATCGGGCATCAACAATTTTTACTTGGGAACAAACATGAAAAAGAAGCCCAGGAGTCTGGGGTTTATTTCCAGGCTGTAAATCAAAAAACGAGGGAACAAATAGAAAATGAGGTCAGGGACTTTATCCAACTAAAATATCCTGTGGCATCTTTGGCAATTGGCCCGGCAGAGAATATTTTCAGCCAATTGTTTTCAGGAAAAGATGATCCACTCCTTGCAAATATCCGTCCCGGGCAAAAACCAAACCTCCCCGATCTGGCTTTGTTGGAGGAAAGCCTTCAACAAATCAAAGAAGTTACCGGTCAAGAAAAAACAAATGAAATTGCCTTAAAATCTTCTTATTCCCTGAGCATTGATTTTGAAAAACTGTTTTTATATGATGTTCGGTACGATATTTTGGTGGGTAAATTGAAGACTTCGTTCAACAACAATAAAATTGGGGTTTTTAGGTCGGGCAGGGATTTTATGGATATTTTGCTTGGTGAAGATGAAAAGGATATTGCCTCTATTATCAATTATGAAAAGGTCAAAAACAATGAAGGTGCATGGATACCTTTAAAATCACTGGTAAGAATAAGGCAAATCAATAGTTACAAAACAATACGCGCTGATAAAAACGGGGAATATTTCCCTGTGGCGATCGAGGCTGGATATGGTGACTATGTCTTGAAAATGGGACAAATTGATAAGGCAGTCAAAACAGGGCCGGATCTGGAAGTCGATTTTTCGGGGAGCCTGTTTTCGAATATCAAATTGTTCAAGGAATTGGGACTGGTATTGTTGATTTCTGTTTTGATGTTGTATTTTGTTTTAGCGGCGCAATTCGAATCCCTTTTGCAACCTGTAATGGTTTTACTTGAAATATTGTTCGATTTTTCGGGTGCATTGATCCTGCTGATTATCTTTGGTTCTTCATTGAACATTATGTCCGCTATCGGGATTATTGTCATGAGCGGGATTATTATAAACGATTCCATCCTGAAAATTGATACTATCAATAGATACCGCAGGGGCAACGTACCTTTGCTCAAAGCGATACACCTTGGTGGCAGGCGAAGGTTTAAACCCATTATAATGACCAGCTTGACCACGATCTTGGCATTGGTCCCCATGCTGTTTTTCAAGGGTCTTGGAGTCGGACTGCAATTGCCACTTGCACTAGCTGTTATTGGTGGAATGTTCCTGGGTACGATCGTGAGCCTTTACTTTATTCCGCTGATATATTTTGTTTTATACAAAAACAAATCTGCGTAAAAATGACATATCAAATATTAAACTAAGGCGTATTGATCACCGTTAAAGTACTGCCATCATATTGTACGCGGTATTGTTTAAGGGGCAAAGTCGAAGGGCCGCTAAAAGGGGAGCCGTCCAAAAGGATGTATTGCGACATACAACACGAATCCACGGCGATAACACCCGATGTTTCCACCTCCACCCGGGCACAATCTTTATCCGGATCATAAGGGCAAGTGCGTTCATAGGCATAAAACAAATTTTGGTCGAGACGGTAAAGGACGATGCCCCGATTGCCCTGGTCGTTGTAATATTTATATCCTCCCGGTGGAATATAATCAATGGTATTGGGGTAAATGGTGAAATTCACATATACATTGGGGATAATGCCCTGACCCTGGTTTTGTTCGTCTTTCCCACAGCTAAGTACAAACAACAATGAAACCACCATAACGGGAAAGATAAGCCGGGCGATATGTGTTTTATTGTATCTCATTTAATTATTTAAGGCCACAAAGATAAAAAATCCTTACTTTGGTCATTTCTTTTCCTGAACGTTGGGAAACAGATAATATTGGAGACCCATTGTTTTTTTATCGGTTTATGCGAAAGTTTTATAAATTTATAGTCTTCTTAACGATAAGCCTGAGCATCGCGGTTTTGTCCGGTTGCAGGTCGCATAGGGCGGTACGGGAAAAGAAACGGGTTGAAAAAAAGCAGGAAAAAGATTATAAAGAATATGTGAAGGCCCGGGATGCAGAGGTAAAGCGGCTTTATAAAATGCAATCGGAAGATACCCAAAAAAGGATGAAGAAAAAGCTTAAAAAAGCAAAAAAGAAAAACAAAGGCCGAAAAAACAACAGAAAAGCAAAAAGTTGCAGATAATTTTTATGGGATACCCAAGGAAAACATACCCGATCAACAGTTCTCTTTTTAAGGGATTGGTATTGGTGTTTTTTATATGGATTGTTGCTATCGGGTTTTCCCAAAAGATGGAAAATATCCGCTTCGACCGTTTATCCACCGAAAACGAGAAACTGGTACAAGGCCTGTCACAAAACTGGATTTACGCCATATTGCAGGATAAATATGGCTATATGTGGTTTGGTACCTGGGATGGCCTGAACAAATACGATGGTTACGATTTCACCATATATAATGTGGAAGATGGATTGAGCGACCATATTATCTACAGCCTTCTTGAAGATGATGAAGGGATATTGTGGATAGGGACCGACAAAGGCTTTAATAAATTTGATCGGAAAACCCAGGAGTTTAAACAATACCTGCATATCCCGGGTGATTCCGGGAGTTTGGTCAATAACAGGGTAAATTCAATTATCCAGGCTTCTGACGGGACTTTTTGGCTGGGGACGGCTGGCGGGCTCAACCATTTCGACAAGAAAACAGAAACATTTACCCCCTACCTTTCCACTCGGCAGGATTTTTACAGTTTACGGAGCAATTATATTGTTGATGTGTACCAGGACAATGAGGGGATATTATGGGCAAGTACCAATTCGGGGCTTGTAATGTTCGATCCCAAAACCGATCGCTCAACAAGATACTACCATATACAGGGCGATTCCAACAGCATCAGCCACAACCACATTCGATGTGTTTTACAGGATAAGTCGGGCGGCTTGTGGATTGGGACACGCTCGGGCTTGAATTACTACAATATCAACACCCGTGAAATGAAGCAATATTTTAATGAACCGGGCAATCCTGAAAGTTTAAGTAATAATTGGGTACGGACGGTCTATGAGGATCATTCGGGCGATATCTGGATAGGTACCGAATCGGGGTTAAACTATTACGACAGGGAGGAAGATAGCTTTGTGAGGTATATGAACGCGATAAACGATCCGGGGAGCTTAAGCAGTAACAAGGTTTATTCGGTTTATGAGGATCGGTCAGGGAATATTTGGGTGGGAACCTATAAAGGGGTGAACAAAATAGTGAGGTATTACAATAATTTCAGGCACCGCAAGCAAACAGCACTTGATGAAACAAGCATCAACAATAACGTAATCTGGAACTTTATTGAAGATGATAAAGGAAATTTGTGGATTTCAACGTCCAAGGGTGTTAATATCCAAAACAGGAAAACCGGTAAATTTACATTTTTGGAACACGATCCCGATGATGAACGGTCGCTCATTGATAATGATGTGAGGTCGCTCACCTATAGCCCGTCCCTGGGCTGTATTTGGCTGGGCACTTTTGGAAGTGGCCTTGATAAGTATGACCTGGAAACAGGAACGATAACACATTATCAATCCAACCCCAACAAAAACAGTATAAGCAGCAACTATGTAAATGATGTGATCCTCGACAAAAGTGGCCTGGTTTGGATTGCAAGTGGAAAAGGGCTGAACCGTTTTGACCCCAAGTCGGGAAGGTTCACGGCATATTTTTCAAATCCAAATGATGGGAACAGCCTTAGCAATAGTGTTACAATTTGTTTATTGGAAGACAAGCAAGGGGATTTATGGGTAGGGACCGATCACGGCTTGAACAAATACATAAAGGCGGAAAACCGTTTTGTCAGATATATGTCAAAGCCAGGCGACAAGAACAGTTTGAGCAATAACACCATCTTTGCTATTTATGAGGATAAAACGGGGATTATCTGGGTAGGGACTTCAGGGGGTGGTTTAAACCGCTTGAACCCCCAAACAGGTATCATAAAAGCCTACACCACAAAAGACGGTCTTCCAAACAATGTTGTCTATGGTATCCTTGAGGATGATGCAGGGCATCTTTGGGTTTCTTCCAACCTTGGATTGTCAAAGTTTTACAGGCTTGCGGAGCAATTCGTGAATTACGACGTAAAAGATGGTATCCAAAGCAATGAGTTCAATCTGGGTGCATGTTATAAAGACAACGATGGTATTTTTTATTTTGGTGGGATGAACGGTTATAATGAGTTCGATCCATTGAAAATCATCCACAACCCGAACCCACCAGTGGTGGTCATAACGAATTTTAGGAAGTTCAACGATGTGCAGCACCATGAGTATTTCAGCAACGATACCATCGAACTCAATTATGACGACAATTATTTTTCCTTTGAAATATCGGCCCTGGACTACACAAACCCTGCAAAAAACCAGTATAAATACATGCTCGACAATATTGACAAGGATTGGGTTTTTACCGGAGCGGGCAATCGCCTGGCCGAGTATAAAAGGGTAAGTCCGGGGGTTTACACCTTTAAGGCCAATGGATCCAATAACGATGGTGTCTGGAACAAAGAAGGCGTCTCCTTAAAAGTTATTGTCCATCCTCCATGGTGGGAAACCTGGTATTTCAGGGTCTTTGCCGTCATGCTGATAATTGCTGCATTTTGGTATTGGAACTACAGAAGGGCCAGGAAAATCAAAAGGAAACAAGAAGTTCAACAGAAAATGCTCGAAATAGAAAAACAACTTTTCGATCTGGAACAAAAAACCTTGCGACTGCAAATGAACCCCCACTTTATTTTCAATTCACTTAACTCCATTCAAAGCTATATCATTAACCACAATGCCGAACTGGCCTTTGTTTACCTGAGCAAGTTTTCCCAGTTGATGCGGCTCATCCTGGCAAACTCCGGAAGTAAGTTCATTGTTTTGAAAGAGGAGCTCCGGTCGCTGAACTATTATCTTGAACTTGAAAAATTACGCTTCGATAATAAGTTCGACTTTAAAATATCGGTGGATAAGGACATTGATGATGAGTTTATGGCAATCCCGACAATGATAATCCAACCTTATGTTGAGAATGCGATTATTCACGGCCTGCTCAACAAAGAGGGAAAAGGGATGATCGACATCCGCTTCGTGCTTCACCGGGAAACCATTCGGTGTACGGTTACCGATAACGGGATAGGTAGGGAAAAGGCCATGCAGTTGTCGCGCAATTCAGGGATTATAAAAAAGTCACAGGGAATGATGATCACGAAATCACGCCTTGAAATTTTGAACAAACAATACGGGGAAGAATTTTCCGTAGAGGTTTTTGACCCGAAAGATGAAAAAGGAAATTCACTTGGGACCGAGGTGAAGCTTGTTATACATTACATCGAAGATTGATAATATAACACTGATTGCTTATAAAAGTTTAAACAATAAAATTATAAACCATAAAAAAACGAAACGATGCTAAAAGCCATTATTGTTGAAGATGAAAAAAGATCAATGGATACCTTGCGGGGTTTGCTAAAGCTTTATTGTAAAAACGTGGAAGTGGTTGCGGGGGCCGATGGCGTGAAAAGCGGAAAAACGGCCATCGAAAAATTCAAGCCCGATATTGTATTTCTCGATATACAAATGCCCGATGGAAGTGGCTTTAAATTGTTGGAAGAATTAAAGGACATTGGTTTTGAAATTATTTTCACAACGGCTTACGATCAGTTTGCCATAAAGGCAATCAAGTTCAGCGCGCTCGATTATTTGTTAAAACCCATTTTCCCCGATGATTTGGTGAGTGCGGTAAAAAAGGTCGAAGAGAAGAGAAAAACAGTTTCTTCCGAAACCAATGTGGAGGTTCTTCTCGAAAACATAAAAAAGCCCGAAAACGAATCCCCGAAAATCGTCCTTTCAACATATGACCAGTTGCATGTGGTGTATGTAAATGATATTGTACGCTGTGAATCGGACAATTATTATACGTTTTTTTATTTCAGGGACGGATCGAGGATGTTGATTTCAAAAACCCTGAAAGAAAACGAAGAGCTCCTCGCGGCCCATGGTTTCCTACGGCCCCATAAATCACACCTTGTCAATATTGCCTACATCGAAGGCTTTAACAGAAAGGATGGCGGCCATATTGTTTTGAAAGACGGCAACATGGTCCCGGTATCCAGGAGGAAGCGGGAAATGATTTTGGAAACCCTTGGAAATATCCAATAGAATTACCGAAAACTGATTTAAACCCACCGTTAACTTTTTTTCTCTTTTTTTTTTGAAATTTTGTAGTACATTTACCCACTAGTTTAAATCAGGCTTTTTAAAGGGGGCGATTTGTTGAAGGTCGGACCCTGATAAAAGCAGTTTAATTGTCTTTATTGAACAAAAAAAGGTCTAAACGTTTTAATCAGGAATTAAAAACGAATTCGTTTAAATGGAAGATTTTTTACCTTTGTTAATTGGAGTTTTTTGGCTTGCTTACACCTTGTATAACAAGGGGCAAAAGAAGAAAGCAAGGGAAGGGTCAACAAAAGGGGAGGCTAAAGCCCCCGTTGCGGCCTTTATAGAAGAATTCCTTCTTGGCAAACAAGAAAACCCATCCGTTCCGTTTTATGCAGAAGAGACGGAACCCGTTCCATTTGATGGTTCCCCCGGGGAAAACAAACCTGTGGAAGTTTTTCAAAAAAGTGTGTCAAGACCTATTGTTTCAAGCGAACTTGAAAGTTTTACCATGGAAGGACAACATGCTTTTTCCATGGAAGAACAAATCGGTGAATACGTTGATAATTCCGGGGATACTATTTTTAATGAAGAGTTTGATTTAAGAAAAGCGGTAATTTATTCTGAGATTTTAAATGCACCCTATATTTAGGATTTCAACTAATAAAACGGGGTTTTTCAAATATTTTTTTTTGGAGAATACATTTTTTTATTAGTAACTTTACCCCCTTTTTAAAGTACAGTGTGTAATCTAACATAAAACTAGATGGTATGGTAAGAAATTTACTTTTAACCTTAAGTATTATTTTAACGGCCAGTATTGCGGTTTTCTCACAATCCTGGGCCATAAAAGGTAAAATTGTTGATAAAGCAACAAAAGAGCCTATTCCATTTGCAAACGTGATCCTTGAAAATGGTGGTACAATAGAAGGTGGTGCAACATCGGACTTTGACGGGAACTATGTCATTAAACCGGTTGCACCGGGCACCTACGATTTGAAAGCAACCTACATTGGATATAAAAGTGTGCTTGTGCGCGGAATGATTATCAACTCGGACCAAATCCGGTTTTTTGATATTCCAATGGAAGCAACTGCCGAAACCCTTGAAGAAATCGTGGTCACAGATTACAAAATCCCACTTATCAATAAGGATGAGACTGTTACCGGGGGGCACGTTACCGCCGAGGAAATTGCAAAAATGCCTAACAGGAGTGCCAATGCGGTTGCCACTTCCGTTGGGGGTGTGTTTTCTGCCGATGGTGAAAGGGGCAGTGTTAGGGGCGCACGTAACGATCAAACGATCATGTACATTGATGGAATGAGGGTGTTGGGCTCAAGTAGCCTTCCCCAGGCCGCTATTGAGCAGGTCTCGGTTTACCTTGGAGGGCTTCCCGCACAATATGGTGATGCCAGGGGTGGTATTATCAATGTTACCACAAAAGGGCCATCCCGTACCTTTGGTGCAGGTATCGAACTGGAATCTTCCAAGTTCCTTGATGCTTATGGGCAAAATAGGCTTGGTTTTAATTTGCAGGGGCCGCTAATTAAGGGTAAAAAAGAGGGGGCAACCTCTTTGCTTGGATATTTTATTTCAGGCGATTTGTATTACAATGAAGATAGCCGCCCCACGGCCAACGGGGTTTGGGTGGCGAACGATAATTACCTCAATAGTTTACAGGACAACCCATTGCGCCCGACAGGCCTGGAATCAGGTGGGACTTTCCTTAATGGTGAGTTTACCAGGCAAAGCGACTTGACTTTACAAAAGGCCAACCCCAATGCGGCCAGATATGGGATAAACCTTTCCGGTAAAATTGATGTGAGGACATCAAAAAACACCAATCTCTCTTTTGGTGGGCAATATGTGCGCAACGATGGACGAAATTGGAGTTTTACCAATTCCATGTTCAATTATGATAAGAATATGCTGGCAATGAACACAACCTGGAGGGTATTTGGCCGCTTTACCCAGCGCTTCCCATCTGATGGAGATAGCAAGTCCCTGGTGAAAAATGTGTATTATACCATTCAGGCCGACTATTCTGAGCAGAATTCGCGGACCATGGATCCCTATCACAAGGAAGACCTTTTTAAATATGGTTACCTTGGGAAATATTCCACATATAAAACGACCACTTATGAATTGGGAAATGAAGTTGTAGATGGACAGGAATACACCAATATATGGAAACTCAATAGTTGGGATTTTGATACGGCCTATGTTTTCGAGCAAGGGAATTACAATACCTATATTGGGAACTATACTAATCAAATTTATGATTTTTATCCTGAAAAGGTTGGAAACTGGATGAACTCCGACCAGCTCCAAATAAATGGTGGCTTGCTGAACGGCCAGGGTCCGAATGCGTTTTTTGGTATTTATGGGGCTCCAGGGGCACTTCAGACAAACTACGGAATCCGAGCCAATTCTCAGATTGCCGTTGATGCTTCGCTTGCTGCCGATATAGGGGACCACGAAATAAAATTTGGTTTCCGTTATGAGCAAAGAATAAGTAGCGGATATAGTTATAATGGCCCCGCCCTCTGGACTTTAATGAGGGGTTACACCAATTTCCAGATATTGACACTTGATGTGGACAATCCAATAGGCATATATCAGGATGGGGTTTTCATGGACACGGTCATATATAATAGGAAATACGATGGCCCAAGTCAGTTTAGGTTTGACAAAAGCTTAAGGAAGAAATTGGGACTGGAAGAAGATGGCCTCGATTTTATCCTTGTTGATTCCTATGATATTGACAATAAAACCATACAGTATTATGACAAGGACGGCGTAATGCATACCAAACAATTAAGCGAGGATTTGTATTCCGTGGATATGTTCAGTGCCGATGAATTGCTTTTTGATGGGAGTTTTGTTGCAAATTACAATGGCTTTGATTATAAAGGGAACAAATTAACGAATGTTACCTTTGATGACTTTTTCACAATGAAGGATGACAATGGTGACTATTTAAGGCCAATTCCGGCTTACGAACCGATTTATATGGCAGGGTATATCCAGGACAAGTTTTCTTTCAGGGACTTGGTTTTTAATGTTGGGGTACGCGTTGACCGTTTCGATGCCAACCAAAATGTATTGAAAGACCCGTTCCTGTTCTATCCTGCAAGGACTAAATCGGAAGTTTCTACTATTGATGGTAAGCTAATTGACCATCCAGGCAATATGGGGGATGATTATACTGTATATGTTGATAATGTGAACAACCCTACTTTTGTAACAGGTTATCG
>JAJRTT010000288.1 GCA_024278155.1 Bacteroidota bacterium
AATAACAAAAAACAAGGATGGTGGAAGGAATATAGTGATGATGGGACTTTGATGTCCATTGGCCAATATGAGGATGGAAAACGGGAAGGTTTTTGGAGGATGTTTTGTTTAAATGGGAACATCCGTGCAGAAGGGAATTATTCAGGGGATAAAAAATTTGACTGGTGGAAGGAATACGATTCGGTGGGGAACTTGATTGCCGAGGGCTATTATTACGATAACCTCTATGAGGGGTTCTGGATTCACTATAAGAACGGGGTGAAGTACAGTTGTGGCATTTATGAGCAAGGGGCCAGGAAATATACCTGGAAGTTTTTTGATGAAAATGGGGAACTTTCACAGGTTTATGAGTTTTAATATGGAGATCATTGACGTAATTATCCCTGCATACAACGAGCAATGCTCTGTGGGCAAAGTGATTGAAGATATTCCTAAGGAATTGGTCCGTGAGGTAATTGTCGTAAACAATAATTCATCGGATGAAACCTCAAAAAATGCGATGAAAGCAGGGGCAACTGTTTTCCACGAATCCCGACAGGGTTATGGATATGCCTGTTTGAAAGGGATTGCCCATTGTGGACAGAAAAACCAAAAACCGGATATCATTGTTTTTTTGGATGCCGATTATTCCGATCATCCCGAGGAATTGGCCGAAGTTGTTAGGCCAATTGCCGAAGAAGGGGTTGATATGGTGATCGGGTCAAGGGCGCTTGGGGAAAAAGAAGCCGGTTCCATGACACCGCCACAGGTTTTTGGGAATTGGCTGGCCACACGCTTAATGCGGGTTTTTTATGGGGTCAAATACACGGATTTGGGGCCTTTCAGGGCAATCAGGTTCGATAAACTCCTTGAACTTGACATGGAAGATAAAACTTATGGCTGGACTATTGAGATGCAAATAAAGGCTGCAAAACTTGGGATGAAAACAATGGAAATCCCCGTTACCTACCGGAAACGGATTGGGAAATCAAAAGTGTCAGGCACGGTAAAAGGGACTATTTTTGCAGGGGTGAAAATAATTTTGGCAATTTTTAAATATCTATAATTGTGGAGACATTGGAGATAGCGATATTGAGTATTTATGGTTTGGCTTTGCTGTTGATTTTTGTGTACAGCCTGATGCAAATGTCCCTCGTGGTAAAATACCGTAAAGCACATAAAGAAAGGCTTAAAACGGATACTCTGGAATTGGATGTGAACGATCCTGACAAAGTGCCCTGTGTGACCGTCCAGCTTCCGCTGTACAACGAACTTTATGTTGTGGAGCGCTTGATCGACCAGGTGAGCGGGTTTGATTATCCCCATGAAAAACTTGAGATACAAGTGTTGGACGATTCCACGGATGAAAGTGTGGAAATCACGGAAACAAAGGTTAAAGAGGCTGCGGCCAAAGGGATCGACATTAAAGTGATCCGGCGAAAGGACAGGGTCGGTTTTAAGGCCGGTGCCCTTGAATATGGAATGGAAAGGGCGAAGGGTGAATTCATTGCCATTTTTGATGCCGATTTCGTTCCTCAAAAAGATTTCCTGTTAAAAACGATCCCTTATTTCGCAAATAAAGAAATCGGTGTTGTCCAAACCAAATGGGGGCATATCAATAAGGACTATTCCTTGCTGACCAAGTTACAGGCTTTTGGGCTGGATGCCCATTTTTCGGTGGAGCAATTGGGGAGAAATGCCGGAGGCCATTTTATTAATTTCAACGGAACGGCGGGCGTTTGGCGCAAACAGTGCATAATTGATGCCGGGGGATGGGAACATGATACCATTACCGAAGACCTTGACCTGAGCTACCGCGCCCAACTGAAAGGCTGGAAATTTAAGTTTGTCGAAAATGTGGTGACTCCGGCAGAATTGCCCGTAGTGATGAGTGCGTTGAAAAACCAACAATTCAGGTGGACAAAAGGAGGTGCGGAGAATTTTGTGAAGATGAGGTCCCGGATTGTCCATAGTAAACAGACTTCCTTTAAGGATAAATTGCACGGGATTTTCCATTTGTTCAATTCTGCCATATTCTTGTGTGTTTTTACCACGGCATTCCTTAGTATCCCGATTTTGTTCATAAAGGAATCATCTCCCGAATTCGATCTTGCTTTCAATATCAGCAGCCTGTTTTTGATCTGTACCGCTATGTTGATGACCTTTTACTGGGTCTCATACCAAAACCCAGAGAAAAACCTTTTCAAAAGGATTATGAAATTTTCCAGGGAATTCATCTTGTTTTTATCCACGTCCATGGGAATGTCCTTGCACAATTCAGTGGCGGTGATGGAAGGTTACCTTGGTAAGAAAACATCTTTTATCCGGACACCAAAATTCAATATTGTGGAAAACAGTGATAAATGGAAGGGCAATAAATACCTTGTGAGCAACCTGAGCATCGTTACGGTCATGGAGGGCCTGCTGTCGTTGTATTTCCTTGGTGGGATCATCAGCGCCTTTTCCTGAAAGAATTTGGCCTCCTTCCTTTTCATGTGATGCTGTTCGGTGGCTTTGGGTTTGTGTTTTGGTTGTCGGTAAAGCAAGTTAATTGATTTTGCAAACCTGTAAACAAAATAAAATCAATTACGCTTTCCTTGCGGTATCTGTTCCCGGGTATTTTGTGTTTGCCTATTTTACGGTGAGGGAGGATTTTGTTCGCATGATAAGTCTGTATGCCGTTCTATTTGCTGCTTTCATGTTTTATTATCAGAAGGTAAAGAATGAAACCGATCTTGGGTTTTCGTTAAAAATTGCCTTTGTCCTCCGCCTGGTTTTCCTGTTTGCCCTTCCCGCCCTTTCCAACGATTTTTACCGCTTTATCTGGGATGGGCGGATGTCGGTTTTGGGGATCAACCCCTATCTCGTCTTGCCGAAAGACTTTGTGGGGACAGTGGATATGGCCCGTGTGGGAAGCGATGCTGCGGAGTTGCTGAAAGGACAGGGGATCATATCGCCCGGGAATTATACCTGTTACCCACCGGTGAACCAGTTTGTTTTTTTGCTGCCGGCATTTCTGTTTCCCGGGAATATTTTGGGAAGTGTGATTTTGATGCGGATAATCCTCATTTTATCCGATTTGGGGACAGTTGTTTACGGACGAAAAATCCTCCAACGATTGGATTTGCCCCAGTCCAATATCCTGCTTTATGCCCTGAACCCTTTCATCATTGTTGAAATGACGGGAAACCTCCATTTTGAAGGGCTTACCGTTTTTTTCCTTGTATTTTCGATTTATTTATTGTTGAAGGAAAAACAAAAACTCTCGGCAGTGATGTTGGCCTTGTCGGCTTCCGTAAAACTGATCCCTTTGCTGTTCCTCCCTCTCTTTATGAAAAAACTGGGGCAATGGAACAGCATAAAGTATTACCTGATCGTGTGCATGGTTTCTATCCTTCTTTTCCTCCCTTTTCTCAGTATGGATCTGGTCGAAAATTTCATGTCGAGCATCGACCTCTATTTCCGGAAGTTTGAGTTCAATGCCGGTTTTTATTATTTGTTCCGCGAAATTGGTTTCCATTTGAAGGGCTGGAACATCATCCAGAAACTCGGCCCCATCCTCGGCCTTGCCTCATTGATTGTTATCCTACTCCTGACTTTTGTTCCAAAGAACGAGCGGCCCAGGCAAATGATGGTTTCCATGTTGATGGCCATTTCGGTTTATTATTTCCTTTCCACTACGGTCCATCCCTGGTATATTGCCCTGCCTTTGATTATTTCTGTTTTTACCCAATACCGTTTTGTGGTTTTGTGGAGCTTGCTCGTCATGCTTTCCTATTACGCCTATGGCAATAGTGAATTCAGGGAAAGTATGTGGTTAGTAGGTGGTGAATATGCATTGTTGTACGGGTTTTTGGGATATGAATTGATAAGGTTCCGTAAACTGGGTATGCAATAAGTCTTCATGCTTACTCATCCAATGACCCGATGTCATCGGATGAATGTGCGATCTTCACAAGCGTGGACGCTTGCTGCATGTGGTTTGAAGATTCCCGTTGGTGACAACACCAACGGGCGGCAGTCATGATTCCTGTTCAGATTTATATGCAATTAGCGTGGACGTTTATTGCATTCCCCATTATGTAGCATGCGTCCACGCTTGCGGTTTTCTCCCAGACACAAGCCTGGACGCTTGCTGCATATGGTTCGTGGAATCCCGTTGGTGACAACACTAACGGGCAGTGGTGGCCTTTTGGATTATGGCACGATCGCATCAATCTCCAATATCTCGATCTTCCGGTAACTGCCGTAAGGGTTATCACAAATGTAATATTCGTTTAGCTTTCTGTATTTAAGGCTAACAAGTAGCTCGTCCACTTGAAATTGAGGGGCCAAATCCAGGGGCTTGTATTTTTCGTTCAGGATGTTGATAAAGTAACCGCAAGCGTTTTGGCTTGTGTCCCCTTCATATTGAATTGTCCCAATACCGTAAACCGGGCATTCACCCGAAATGTAAGTG
>JAJRTT010000289.1 GCA_024278155.1 Bacteroidota bacterium
AATGCTTTCCCGTACGTACGGGAATTGAATGCTTGAATATTTGCAATGTATTATTTTTTTATTCTCGCATCGAAGCCTTGAATCCTTCTTGCATTAATAAAATTAATTGTTTTGTTAAATACTCTCATTTTTCATTAAATTCATGTTTGTACATTAAAGAAATACGGCAAAAATAATTGCCAGGAAACCAAAGAATGTTGGCCAGCCCCAGAAATACCGGATTGATTGTTCTGTCCTGTACCGAGGGCTAACTGTCCCATAAAGCATGGGGATAAGGTAAATCGCAAAGGTTTTTAAAAGTAACACAATGAGATTGTCGGCACCGCCGAGAAATAAATCAACATAAAGTGTCAATTTTGCAAAAGCAAATATGGAGCTGGACGACATCATTGTAAAAAGATATTTTCCACCGTTTTCGGCAACAGGCCCGGAAGCAAGTTCAGTAGGTGCCCCAACAATATCGAAAGGGGAGTAACGGAACATCCCAAGCATTGCCATAACTGCTGCAATAAAGGCAAACGGAGAAGTCCAGATCAGCCAGGTTCCTGTCTCGGCCTGAACTTCCATTAATCCAGTAATGGAAGTGGTATCATATTGGATCATCAGGGCAACTATCGCCATTACCCAGGGGATTTCAAAACCAACCATTTGACTTAATCCACGGGTAACACCAAGCGCTGAATTGGGGTTTCCTGTTTGCCCGGCACCAAGTGCCATTCCAAGCGGGCCAAAAACCATGATGTAAAGAAGGAATATCAAGTCCCCATCAAAATTCAGGTTGCTAAACCATTGATTACCTGTCAGGACAGGGACGACCATCAAGGTCATGATGGATGAGACCATCAAAAATGCAGGACCCAGATGTTGCATGACACCATGGTTAATGGCCGATGTTTTAGAGGCCAGTTTAAACGCATCAATAAAATTCTGATAGAAAGGAGGCCCTTTACGGTTTTGAATCCTTGCGGTAATTTTACGGCTAAGCCCCATATATGTTAACCCAACTACAAATGCAACAATGATCGTTACAATCGCACCCAAAATATTATACAATACAGATTCCATTTATTTTATATTTTAAATTGTTCTATTTAACAGTAAAAAAACTTGTTATGACTATTACTTTAGTGTTTTAATGCTTCAATGCTAACTTTTTAATGTTTTCCTTGTGTCATTGTCGCCTTGTTTCCTTATCGCATTATTGCATTCATTCCTTGTATCCTTAATTGTATTCCTCAATATAAACTATAAAATTTCAGATAAATCCAATTTTAAGACTATCCGAAAATACTATCCTTGAACATGAGCATGATCACCACGAACAAGATGACGTATAAAGCATAGGTTTGCCCGTTTCCTGTGTAAACCCTTCTTGTAAAGTCAAAAAGCGCTTCCATGCCATTTCCAAAGGCCGTATAATATTTATCGACTTGTCTTTTCATAACCGGCTCAACTGCCCGGTAAAATGGTTGCATGAAACCGACTGAAAAAGTGAGGTTCTCGTGTTCCTTGGGTATTTCGCCCGAAGAACTGATATCCTTGGTCGTAACATATCTTGTGGTCTTGAACCCTTTGATCGTTAAGAAAACCAGGAAGAAAAGGAATATTCCCATTATTGCATAAATAATAGGTGTCATTGCAACCTGATTGCCCCAACTATTGAAAATTGTCGACATTTCCCAAAAATGTCCCTGTGTAGTTTGGTATCCCAAAGTTTGCATCCCTGCGTCAATCGGGCTTAGGATAAGTCCAGGAAAAGCACCAAAAACAAATGTCGCAACGGCAAGAATCATCATTGGCACAACCATCATGGCCGGAGCTTCTTTTACGTGCGACCATTCTTTTTCTTCCTGTCCGAGGAAAAACCCGAAGAGGAATTTATAACAGTAAAGGAAAGCGGCGGTACTGGAAAAGAAAATCACGATAACCAATAGATAATGATTGCTTTGGATAAGTGATTCATATAGCATCCATTTTGCAATAAAACCTCCTAAAGGTGGGATCCCGGCCAGTGCAATTATCGAAAACAATGCTGCAATGAAAGTCCATGGCATTTTTCGTATCAATCCGGTTACTTCTGTAAAATTAGTTGTCCCTGTCTGGCGTTCGATAGCACCTACTACCATAAACAAAGTTCCTTTAAACAATGCGTGCATCACCGCAAGGAACAAACCTGCCATCATTGCCAATGGTGTCCCGATTGCTACCCCTACGATAATATAACCGAGTTGGGCAATGGAAGAATAAGCAAGGAGTTTTTTTGCATCGTCCTGGAAAATGGCCCAAAGTGTTCCCATTACAGCTGTGATACCGCCCAACCATGCAAGGATTTCACGGAAGAAATATCCTTCGGGAATATGTGATATCATTGTCACTAATACAATGGTCATCCCGTAAATGCCCATCTTTGAAAGTGCCCCTGAAAATACGGCGGTATAACCCATGGGTGCATTGCTGTATGCTCCGGGAGCCCAAACATGAATTGGCATGATGGCCGCTTTTACCCCAAATCCGATCAGTAACAGAATTGGAAGAAGCATTTGCATCCGGAAAGTCATTGCGGGAAATACTTCAATGAAAAAGTCAATGTTGAAACTCCCGGTAATGGAGTGGATAATTACAATGGCCATCAACATTGCATAAGCACCAATGGCGCTAAAAACAAAATATTTTATATCGATACGCTGGATATCGTTTCCGTTAAACAC
>JAJRTT010000290.1 GCA_024278155.1 Bacteroidota bacterium
CCTGATTTCCAGCATACCGGATATTGGTACGATTATTTTGACGGGGATTCGTTGAACGTTGAAAATGTGAATTCGAATATTGATTTGGAGGCTGGCGAATATAGGATATATACGGATGTCAATTTGCAGACCGAAGTTGGGATTAATGATGCATATCAACAGGAAACCGGAATGATGAAGATTTATCCCAATCCATCAAATGGCAACTTCAATATATCGTTCAAGCTTTGGGAAAAATCCAGGGTTAAACTGGAAATCATGAATATGAACGGACAAAAGATAAAAGTTTTGCTTGATGGGGATTTCCAGGCCGGGGAACATTCCATTTTGTGGGATGGGGAAAATGAGTCCGGTCAAAAATTGGGAAAGGGGATTTATTTTTCTTTTTTATCGGTTGATGGCCGTATGGAAGTGCAAAAAATTATTCTAAACTAAGGTTTAGGCAAATACAAGGTTTTAATGAGATTTGCAGATATTCCGGGACAGGGGGCAGTAAAAAAACGGCTTGCGAAATCCGTTAAGGAAAACCGTGTGAGCCATGCACAATTGTTCCTTGGCCCCGAGGGTTCTGGGAAATTGGCCCTTGCCATTGCATATGCACAATATGTGAATTGCCGCAACCGCACCGAAACGGATTCGTGCGGTGAATGCCCTTCCTGCATAAAATATGCGAAACTTGTCCATCCCGATTTGCATTTTGTTTATCCCGTTGCAAGAATCGGCAAGATCGAAAAACCGGTAAGCACTGATTTTGTGGCGCAATGGCGTGATCTGGTTTTGTCAGAATCTGCCTTTATAAACCTTCCCCAATGGTACGCGAAAATCGGGATCGAAAAAAAACAGGCAATTATCAATGCGAGGGACTGTAACCAGATAATCAAAACCCTGAGTTATAAATCCTATGAATCGGAGTATAAGGTGATGGTCATTTGGATGGTGGAAAAACTTTTTCATTTCGCTGCCCCAAAAATCCTGAAAATCCTTGAAGAGCCGCCCGACAAGACATTGTTCATCCTCGTTTCGGAAGATACCGACCAGATGCTGGCAACGATTTTGTCGAGGGCCCAATTGATAAAAATCCCGAGGCTTGACGATAAAAGCCTTGCGGAGGCGCTTTACAATGAGTTTGACGATCCTGTCCAGGTTAATGACGCCGTGAGGGTGGTGGCCGGAAATTATTTGCTGGCCAAAAAAATCCTGAAAAACCCCGATGCCGATGACTTTAATTTTTTAAAGTTCAGGGAGTGGATGCGCCTTTGTTTTGGGTACAAAATGAAAGAGTCGCTAAAATTTGTTGGAGAACTCTCAAAATTCACCCGCGAAAAGCAAAAGGCCTTTTTGAATTACAGCCTGAGGATGATACGCGAAAGTATGTTTTTGTCGTACAAAACCGATGATCTGGTTCGTCTTAATTCAAAGGAGATGGAGTTCATCAATAAGTTTTATCCATTTATTTCATCTAAAAACCTGGTGCAGATTTCCACAGAGTTAAATGATGCGGTTTATCATGTTGAGCGAAATGCCAATTCTTCGGTCTTGTTCCTCGATTTGACATTAAAGATAGGTAAATTGCTAAAAAGATAGTTGTTCCCATTTGAAAAACAGGATATGGTTTTGTGCCAAAAATTGCTAATTTTGGCCATTGAAATAAATTTAACAATGGAAGATAATTCTCAAAATATAAACGAAACACCTTTCTTTTCACGTGGATGCTGTGGTATCCCAAATCAAAACAATCAGGACGAGGTGTTTCGGCCCAGTTGTGCCAAACTAAGTGTTTACGACTGGTTGCAGGATATCGAGCTTGCACCCGGTTCGTCCGAACCTGTTTTTGCTGAAGTGAGGTTTAAGAACGACCGGAAAGATTTTTTTGTGGTCCCGCCCGAAATAATTATTGACAAAGGCGATATAGTGGCCGTGGAGTCTTCTCCCGGACATGATATCGGAATTGTTTCGATGAAAGGAGAGACCGTGAAATTACAAATGAAAAAGAAGAATTTCAGGTTGCCTCCGGTGCAGATGAAGAAAGTTTATCGGCGTGCCCGGCATACCGATATCGAGAAATGGGTCACGGCCGTAGAACACGAAACCGAATCGATTTTCAAGTCCAGGACCATTGCTTACGACCTGGGCCTGGAAATGAAAATAAACGATGTGGAGTTTCAGGGCGATGGGACCAAGGCCATTTTTTATTATACAGCCGAAGACAGGGTCGATTTCAGGGAACTGATAAAGGTCCTTGCCGAGACGTTCAGGGTACGCATCGAGATGAAACAAATCGGCGCCCGCCAGGAAGCGGGTCGATTGGGCGGCCTTGGCTCCTGTGGCCGCGAACTTTGCTGTTCCACATGGCATACAAATTTTACTTCGGTTTCCACCAATACGGCACGCACGCAACAGCTTTCCCTTAATCCGTCAAAACTTGCAGGGCAATGTGGCAAGTTGAAATGCTGCCTGAATTTTGAAAACGACATGTACCTGGATGCCATGAAGGATTTCCCTTCCAAAAACCTGGTATTGAAAACCAAAGAGGGCGATGCTGTTTATCAAAAAGCAGATGTTTTTAAACAGATTATCTGGTATTCCTATAAAGGGAACCGTTCCAATATGATGGCCATTCCGCTCGACAAAGTGAAAAAGGTAATCAGGATGAACGAAAAGGGGAAATATCCCAATAAACTGGAAGATTATGCAGACATCCACGGTCAGGCCGATTATCAGGACGAGACCGAAAATGACGTCGTAAGGTTCAATGAAGAGTTTATTTAATCCAATCGAAATTTCAACAAATGGGTTTCAGGTATTTTTTTCTGTTTCTTTTTATGCTCACAACGGGATTGTTTTTGTCCTCTTGCGATTCCAACAGGTATTACGAAAAAAACATCCCTTTTGACGATCATATCTGGGCATCGAGCGAACCGCTTGCTTTTTCCGTAGATATTGATGACACGTTAAATGCCTTTAACTTCCTTATAAACATCAGGCACAATACCGATTACAGGTACAGTAATATTTTCCTTTTCCTTGATACGCAATACCCTGATGGCAACCACTCCCGTGATACGCTGGAATGTCTTCTTGCTGCCCCTGATGGGAAATGGCTTGGAAAAGGCAATGGAAAGATAAAGGAAAACCGGATATTGTTAAAGCGGAATGTGTTTTTTCCCCGCAAAGGGACTTACGAATTCAAGTTTGAACAGGCCATGCGCACCGATGAATTAGGGGGGATGGAGGATTTCGGGATACGTATCGAGAAGTTTGCAGATTGAATTGTTAAATCATTGGGCCATTCACGCATTGAAGCCTTATCTCATTGAAGCATTAAAGCCTTGAACCATTGAGGCATTAAATCATTGAAGCATTGAAGGAACGCGCAAATACTATTTCCATTTGATATTACAGCCAATACTTGGTTTCTGATCCTTGCCCACTTCCTTTCCCGATAATATGTTGTCCAATGCGGAACGCATATCTGCCCCCGTGACCGGTTTCCCGTTTCCCGGACGTGAATTGTCCAACTGCCCACGGTAAACACAAATCCCATTTCCATCGAAAATATAAAAATCAGGTGTACAGGCTGCTGCATACGCTTTTGCCACATTCTGGGTTTCGTCAAATAAATAAGGAAAGGGATACCCAAGCCGAAGTGCATGCCCTTTCATCTTTTCAGGCGAATCTTCAGGATAGCTTTCCACGTCATTGGAATTGATGGCGATAAAAGAGACCCCTTTTGTGATAAAATCATTTGCCAAGGTCACCAATTGTGCGTTCACATGTTTCACGAACGGGCAATGGTTGCAGATAAACATGATGACCGTGGCTTTTTTTGACAATAGTTCGTTGAGCGAAAGTTGTTTTTCTGAAACAACATCCAACAGTTTGAAATCCGGGGCCCGAAAGCCCAATGGGTTCATGGTGCTTAATGTTTCTGACATAACTTGGTTGTCTTAAAATTTGTTTAAGGTGCAGTAATCCTTATTTATAATAACAAAAGACTATACCCAAGGTTCAAAACAAAAACCAATATCCCCATTGTTGAAACGGGTTTGGTATTTTGAAATTTTGAACTTTATAGTTTATGTGGTTTTTGTCCCGAATCCCGTACATACGGGACGGGATTGGGTTTTGGGATTAATTCGTCCAATTATTGTCCATTCTTACTACCACTTCCTTTAACTCGCTCAGCATCATTGCCGTTGCCCCCCAAACCACATGGCCGTTCACATTGTAACAAGGGGTTTTTATTTTATGGCCCCTCACATCCAGTTCCATTTCTTTGAAATCAGTTTCGTTAAAAATGGCTGTTAAGTTGGCCTCGATAATTTGGGCAACTTCAGTGGCATCGGGGATCAGATGAGGTTTTTCCTTAGAAAACCCTACAATAGGGTGCACCATGAAATTACTGGGCGGAACATACATATCCGATAATTCACCAATTACCTTCACATTTTCTGGCAGGATACCAACTTCTTCATTTGCTTCCCTCAATGCGGTTTCAATAAAACTGCCATCTGATTTTTCATGACTGCCCCCCGGAAAAGAGATTTGCCCGCTATGCACACCGTCATACGAATTCCGTTTCATAAGAACAGTGAATACCGAAGCTTTGAATGGGTAGAGCAAGATAAGGACACTGCTTTGTTTTGCTGATGAAGTGTCATATTTCCCTTTAAGTTCGTTCAGCCTTGCCCGTGAAGCCATTTTCAGGTGAGCTTCATTCCCGGGCAAAGGTTTCCCCATCTGTTTTTCGAGTTTTGCAATAAATTTGTTAAAGTCTTTCATTCCAAAATTATGTGGGGCAAAGTTATACAAATCGGCAAAATATTTTTTTAAAGATTTTATGCCAACTAAGTAATTTATTGTTACTTTTATCAATCAATTTAAAATTGTTTTAAAATGCAAAAAGAGAAGTCAAGTCCATTTCAAGGTACCAAAGAAATAACGGAAGACTTAAAGGAGTTGATATTGTACAATGACGATGTAAACACATTTGATTTTGTTATCGAAACATTGGTTGAAGTATGCCAGCACGACCCGTTGCAAGCGGAGCAATGTGCGATGGTTGTTCATTTCAACGGCAAATGTGCCGTAAAAATAGGTTCGCTGAACGAATTGAAACCCAGAAAACAGGAAATGACAAACCGTAAATTAACCGTTTCCATAAATTAAGCTCAAAATGACCCGTCACCCTGCCTAACTTTAACAAAGAAGGGCATAACACATAACTCATGGCACATAGCCTTTAACGCATAACTCTTAACACATAACGCATAACTCTTAACACATAACGCATAACTCTTAACACATAACGCATAACTCTTAACACATAACGCATAACTCTTAACACATAACGCATAACTCTTAACACATAACGCATAACTCTTAACACATAAC
>JAJRTT010000291.1 GCA_024278155.1 Bacteroidota bacterium
CATTTGTCGCTGCAACATTGTGTGACGGTTGTCCTGGCAATGAATTCCTTTCCACAAAATTGACAGATCTTAGGAATTTTCATGTTACTACTCATAGCATCTGATTTTTTAGGATATTTGTATCAGTATGTAACTGGGTGTATACTGATGTATCTGTATGTAACATAAACTCTCCCTTTGTGTTTTTCTGTTGCCGGGCAACAAATTTGTTATTTCGGGCAACAATTGAGCAACAAAAACAGGCAAAAAAGAGCATATGGGCAATAAATACCGGGAGTAGTTATTGACATAATGCCAACAGAAACAGGTAGTTGTAAGGTATATGCAAAGTGGTTTATTTTCCCACGCAAAAGCGTGAAAAAATATTCCCAAGTATTTCATCTGTTGTTACCTGGCCCGTGATTTCACCGAGATAGTGCAGGGCTTGTTTAATGTCGATGGCGACCAGGTCGGAAGGCAATCCCTCTTCAAAGGCTTTTTCGATAGCTTCAACGGCTACAAGTGATTTTGAAAGGGCCTCAAAGTGCCGTAAGCTGGAGGCGATGCTCAAATCTCCGTATTCTTCCATTTCGATCAGGGTCGAAAGCTTATCAATGATCAGGTTGATATTTTCCTTGCGCTTGGCCGAAATAAATATGCACTCCATTTCCACCAGGGATTTGAAGCCTTTGGGCGCTTCCACCAATTGGTCGGTTTTATTGGCGATAAGGATAAATTTTTTATCCTTTAAAACCGTGCTGGGCAGACGGGAAATATGCTCCTCGAATTCTTTCAGGTCATCCTTTATTTCCTGGCAATTGGTGGTGCTTACATCAAAAACGTAAAGGATGACTTTGGCCGAGTCGATTTTTTCAAAAGTACGTTGGATGCCCATGTTTTCGATCTTGTCGTTGGAATCGCGGAGGCCGGCCGTATCGATAAACCGGAACGACTGTCTTTGGATGTTCAGCACATCTTCGATGGTATCGCGCGTGGTCCCCGGGATTTCAGAGACCAGGGCTTTCTCTTCGTTCAGGATGGCATTCAGCAAAGTGGATTTCCCCACATTGGGTTTGCCGATAATGGCCACCGGGATACCGTTTTTCATCACGTTCCCCAATTTAAACGAAGCTTTGAGTTTTTCGATTTCCGATTTCAGTTTCATCAACAAAGCTTTTAGGTCTTTTCGGTCGGCAAACTCAACATCTTCCTCGCTAAAATCCAGCTCCAGTTCGATGAGTGAAGCAAAATCCAGCAACTCTTTCCGCAGGTTTTTTATCCTGTTGGAGAAACCGCCCCGCATCTGGTTTAACGCCAGTTGGTGCGAAGCCCTTGAACGGGAAGCGATAAGGTCGGCTACGGCTTCGGCCTGCGAAAGGTCGAACTTCCCGTTCATAAATGCCCTAAGGGTAAACTCGCCGGCCCGGGCCATCTGCAATCCGTTTTTGAGCAACAGCTCAATTATCTTCTGTTGGATATAGGTTGACCCGTGGCAGGATATTTCAACAGAATCTTCGCCTGTATATGAATGGGGCTTCCTGAACAAGCTAAGGAGCACTTCATCAACAAGGGTTTCTTCATCCTTGATTTTTCCGAGATGGATGGTGTGGGATGCCTCTTCTGAAAGCTTCTTGTGTTTTCCTGCCGGTTCAAATATTTTTTCGCAAACAGGAATGGAATCGGGCCCGGAAACCCTGACCACTGCAATAGCCCCGTTTCCGGCAGGGGTGGCAAGGGCGCAAATCGTTGTAGGTTTGTCGGGATTGTAAGTGAAGGCGTTCATAGCTTTAGATTTATTGCACTACTGCGAATTTAGTGGAAAACAAGGAAATATAATAAAACAATTACTGTCACAATGCTTTCCCGTACGTACGGGAATTGAATGATTCAATGCGAGAATAAAAAACAAAGTTACTAATTATTTAAGAACATTCATTAAGCCTTTAAATTGGGGAAACAATCAATGCAACGGGATTAAGGGTCATGGATTATCGACAAGGCTTACACGACCTCGTCTTTGCATTTTTATCCAAATGTTTGTTTTGAACAAAATGGACATTGGCCCACCTACCCAAGGGATTGGACAGTTTGATGGGCCAAATGCCTAAAACACCTCCCTTATTGTAAAAACCTGGCCATTAAACCGAAAGGTGTCCCCTGCCCTTTTCCCTTCCATTTCTTTGTAGATGGGGACTTGCGGTGATATGGCATAATATTCTTCAGTTGTTGAAGAATCCGTATCGGTCAGTTTGATCTTGCCCAGTCCGATGGAAATGAAAAGCTGGTTTTTATCAGAATGGACAACCGCACCAAACCCCACCTTTTCAAATATTTTTCCAGCAGGTATCCGGTTCAGGATGTCGAGTTGCCCCTGTGCTTTTTGCAAAGAAAGAAATAAAATCGTTAAACAATTTAAACACTATATTGTTAAACTTTCATAACGGCAAACACAGAGTTCATTTTTTCAATATCTTTGCCGTCCTTTTAAAAAACTAAAATTAGTATTAACAAATAAATTTACAAAAAATGGGAGTATTAGTAGGAAAAAAAGCACCTTTGTTTGAAGCCGATGCCGTGATAAACGGAGGTGAATTCGTTGAAAAATTTTCACTTGAACAGTTTATCGGAAAAAAGCATGTTGTGTTTTTCTTCTATCCTTTGGACTTTACGTTTGTATGTCCAACTGAGATTTTGGCTTTCCAAAAGAAGCTTGCAGAATTTGAGAAAAGAGATGTGGCCATAGTTGGTTGCTCCATTGATTCAAAATTTTCACATTGGGCTTGGCTCAATACCGAATTGAAAGATGGTGGTATCAAAGGGGTTAAATTTCCACTTGTTTCTGATTTGGACAAAACCATTTCGGAAAACTTTGATGTGTTGGCCGGCGAATACGATTGGGACGAAGATGACGACCTATCGACATTTGAAGGTGCGGCCGTGGCTTACAGGGGCTTGTTCCTTATCGACAAACAAGGTGTTGTCCGCCATCAGGTCGTTAACGACCTTCCACTTGGCAGGAGCGTTGAAGAAGCACTGAGGATGGTGGATGCACTTCAGTATTTTGAAGAACATGGCGAAGTTTGCCCTGCCGACTGGCACCCGGGCGAAGATGCCATGGAAGCTACCGCTGATGGCGTTGCGAATTACCTGGCAACTCATTGATCCAAATTTTAACACGAATAAAAAAGCGATGAATAAATTCATCGCTTTTTTTATGGGTTCTATTTTGAAAAAGAAATTACCTCAGCAAGGTCACATTCCCTTTATCGGCAATTTTTTCGCCACTTGAATATTCCAATGAAGCAGACCATGTATAGACCTCCTTGGGTTGTGGCTCTCCATCATTGAACTGCTTACCGTTCCAACCTTCCAAAATATCGTTTGTTTTAAAAACGACCGCGCCCCAACGGTCATAAATATTCAATTCGAAACGGAGCAAATCCGTCCCCAGCCCTTTTACCATAAACACATCGTTCAGATTATCACCATTGGGCGAAAAGGCTGTAGGAGCTAAAATCCGAAACCTGACCTCCACAAAAATGCTGTCGGTATTTTCACATCCATTTCCATCCGTTACCACAACGGAGTAATAACCGCCCCCAAGCGGGTCAACATTTTGCGTGACGGCCCCGGTTGACCACAAATAGGAATAGGGCAAGGTCCCGCCTTCCACTTCCAGCTCGATCGAACCTAACTCAACAAGCCCGGGCTGGGCATTCAAATAAAGTGCTATGGAATCTGGCTGCAAAACAAAAACGCTATCGGAATGGGCACATCCAAAATCATCGGTTACAACAACAACGTAGTTCCCTGTTTGCAGAGTGTCAAGTAGCTGGCCGCTCCCATAGTAGCCACCATCTTTGTACCAATCAAAATCCGGATAAACACCTGTACCACCCGAAATATCGGCGACTTTGATAAACCCGCTTGCATCTTTATAACATAATAGGTCACTCCCCTGAAGGTTAAAGTTGATGGCGTCCCATTCGTCGATGACAATGTTTTCTGACACAACGGGACATTGGTGGGCATCGGTAATGTCAACGATGTATTGCCCGGGGGACAATCCTGAAACCATGGCTGAATCAGAACCATCAGGCCAGGAAATATCATAGGGTTGCGTACCTCCCGTAATGTTTAAGCTTATCTGACCATTGCCCATTTCAAAACAGGAATTCATTGCATTGTATTCCATTAAAAGCGAATCCGGTTGGGAGATAAACACACTATCGTTTGAACTGCATTTCAGATGATCCTCAATGGACACGAAATAATTGCCCGAACCCAGGCCGGAAATATCAAGTGTATTGCCAACAAGATTCCCTTCATTATACCAAAAGACCTCAAAAGGGGCCGTCCCCGTTTGCACGTTCATTTCGATGGCGCCATCCGTAAAACCGTTGCAGCTTACATCCGCCACATCAAAAAGCAGCCCCAAAGTACATCCCACATAAACCGTATCAAACTTTGTGCACCCATCGCCTTCGTCATAGTTCACTTCGAGGCAATAATTTCCTGCCGAGGAAACCATCACACAGGAATCCACGCCCAATACTGTTCCCGAGTCGCAATCGCGCCAGGTATAGGAAGTAGAGCTGTTCCCGTTAAAATAGGTCGCACACAAATAAACCGTATCCCCTTCCAGAAAAGAAGTATCGTTCCCAATACTGTAATGAAACGGCAATTCGTTGAAGATCCAGCCCACATTGGAATTGTTTATATCGGTACTGAAATTGCCCGCATCGAAGGTTGCCCCTCCCACGGCCCTTATTTTATTCATTTCGATAAGCTCTCCATGTACAAAGCCATTCTCTTTTTCCACATTTGCAAGGGCTGAAGATGTGGAAACCAAACCTATCGGCTGGCAATTGTTGCCCCGGATATTCCATTTGTTATTGATGGTTTGTGTGGCATCCCCTTCCAGTTGATAGAAAAAACCCGGCGAAAAACTTAAGGTATCGAAGATATTGTAACCGTAAATATCCCCGTTGTTAAAAAACATGGTATTCGTATAAACCCCGCTCCCATCAATTAAACCAGTTGAATCAAAAGAAGTATAGTTCACGGTATTGTTTCCATAGAGTTCGCCAAAACCCTTGAACAACAAGCTGTCCACAGCAAACACATTTACATTTGAGGCACTGCTCTCATTTATTTTACCAGAACCCGAGAAATAGACTTTTTCGGCGGTTATGCTGCTGCTGGTCCCTTTAAATACTGCATCGCTATAAAAAACCACATCATTGAACATAATGGAATCCGCACTGACAACATTAATATATTGACCCGGGTCATCCGACATCAAATGAACGGAGTTATAATTATTGCCCATACCATTCCTGTGGTACAAATAGCCGCTATCAATTTCGATAAAGGATGCATTCGGCGGCATTTGCAAATTACTGCCGTTCACTACCCAATTCTTATAAATATCAAAATATGAAGTATCCATTTCCAATTGCCGCACGAACGAATAATTGGAATTGAATTCATAACTGTTCACATAATGGCCATTGGTATTCAGGTTCCCATGCACAAAATAGAGATAGTTTTTGTTGAGCTTTGAATGACCTAGGTCGAGGCTATCGAGCAGTGTCCATGAACCCAGGCCATTAAAATAAACATGGTTGTTCAGGTTATGAAACTTAACACCCGTTGTATTGATAATCTGGCCCGTATCCCCTGTTTCGAAATAGATAAGCCCCGGAAAGGTAAAATCCACATCGGGCATAAACTTAAGGGAGCCGTATATGCGAAGGAAAAAACCTGTTGCCCCACAGCAGGAAGAGGAAATCCCGGCAAGTTCAGGTTTGAGGTCTTCCTCTGTCCAGGTCATATCGTACATGAAAACATTGTTTTGGTCGATATGCACTATTTGTGAATCGGCAGAAAACGAAAGGTTGTCGAAAACAACCGTATCAAAGGGCGTCGGGACACACAAACCTCCGGGGCCACCGCTAACAGTGTCCCAATGGAACGGATCGCTCCAATTACCTTCGCCCCCAACCCAGAACAATTTTCCGGGCGCTGAGCCCACAATGGTATCCCACCCATCATTGTTGCCAAGGTCAACGGAATTCTCAGCAATATAGCTTGATCCACCAAGGGCAGATATATCCCGGATGGAGGTGTACTCAAGGAAAAGCGAATCCGGCGTTTCCAAAGAGGCCTGCGTGCCATTTGAAGCTGACTGCAATAAAACAGGGCCATCGCAAACACCGGAAGGCCAAATATCATAAATTACTATTTGGGTCTTGTTAACGGGCAATTCGTAAAAACATGCAGGGGCAAGCGAGATCGTATCATAGGTATTCTCCCCAAAAATCTGGGCATTGCTACTGAAAACAACCTTTCGGAACTTGCAATAAGTCCCCGATGCAGCGTCTGTCATAAGCCTGTCGATACCTACGCTGTCTTGGAACTCAACAATGTGGTAACGAATGGTATCACCGCCATAACTATACAGCGTACTGCTTCCCTGGAACAAGGTAATCCTTGAGGTACCGGCATTAAAAACCAGGTTTGTGTCGTTCAGACTCCATGCCGGATAAGGGGCTCTCATTTTCACGTTAAACCTTGAAGAACCGAGGTTGACCGTCCTTTGTGAAGAAGTATCGGAACGAAACACATTACAACTTATCACCCTGTCATTTGAAAACAAAGTCCCGTTATTGAAATACAAGGATGCGTTAACATTAAGGCTATCCATGAGAGACCAGCTTCCCGCACCATAAAAGTATATATTGTTGTTAAAGGCATTGCCATTGCTTTGGATGGTTTTTCCACCAAGGGAATCACGGAAAAAAACTTCTCCCCCGTATAAATTCTCCATGGATCCGGACAATTTGAGGGAGCCATAAACATGGAGACCGGAACCGCTTTGCACATCTTTAAAAACGGCTTCATCGGAAGTTGTCCACATCATATCGGAGCAGGAGATATTTTTCAAATCAACATTGACGGTATCTTTTCCGCTAAAAGAATTATCATCAAAAAACACATTATCGAAACGGACCGGCACACAATCGGCATCCACATTTGAAGGAAAGGAACTCCAATGCAGGGTGTCGGACCAATCGCCCGTATTATCGACCCAATACATATCGCGGCTATCTGCAGTTATATTGCAATTGGTATTGTTGCCCATATCAATGGAATGGGTAGCGTTAAAACTGTTGCCGCTGCCCATGACCGCCATTATGGAATTCAGGCTAACGAACGAAATATCAATATCGCCCATGCTTTTGGCAATGAACGCCTGTCCGGGCCCTGTGGATGTGATTTCGATTATCCCGGAACAACCCCTAGCCCTTAAACCCTGATTGATGGTCTGGGTTTTTCCACCCTCAAGTTTATATGTTTGGGAAGCATTAAAGAAAAGCCTGTCAAAGATATTGCTGTCTTTGATTTCTGCATCATTGGCAAATATCACCTTGTGGTAGGCCAGTCCCCCTCCCTGAAAAATATTTTCCGAAGTAAAATCGGGATGATCGAAAAGGATGACCGATGTCCCTTTCAATATGGTCAATTGATTGTCAACTTTCCACTCACCATCCTTCTTTTTGATAAGGACTTGTGAATCGCCAAGCTCCAATTGCCGGCCATTGGAGGAGATGGAATAAAAATCCCCGCATTCCAAATAATTGCCTTTTGTGTTGAGCAAGCCTTTGTTAAAATAGATCGAGCCAATGCCAAGCTTTAGGGAATCCTGTAATTCCCATTCACCTGAACCCAGGAAATAGATATTGGATTGCAAACCCAAATTTGCGGTCGCTAAGAAATTCCCATTGGAATTTGACTTAAAGTAAACATTGCCCGTATAGGACCAGGTCAATTTATTCGTCAACAACAAAGAACCCCAAATATTCAAATTATTGTCTCCAACAAGTTCAGGGAAGAGTTCTGCCTGCGTCCAGTCCATACTTTTGCAGGAAGCCGTAATATCAATATTGACAGTGCTTCCCGGGCTTGCAAATGAATTTGCGTCAAAAAACACATCATCGTCCTTGGTGGGAATGCCCCCGGCAAAAGACGACCAATGCAAGGTATCCGACCAGTTGCCACTGCCCCCTACCCAGAGATAGCTGGCCCCTTCCGCCCCCATTGCCCAAAAAAAGCAAATCACCAGCAGAATGAAGCTTGACCGGTTTGGTTTATATAACAAAAACTTCAAAATCCTCAATCTTAGTAATACAAGCAATATCCGGTGCCTGTTTAAAAAAAGCACCTAAAAATAATACGAAGGGAAAAGACCCCGCCACAACCTGATAATTCGAAAGTATTGGACTGCGAAACTAATAAAAATCATTAATGTTCAGATGATTTTCAACATTTTTAATTCACAATCCAAATGTACTCACTAACGTGAATTAAACTATCTTTGAAAATTCAATTGATGTCATTCAGCTTATGTACTTCGTAAAAACACCAAGGATATTTCAGTCAATATTCAAAGATTACATTTGGGAAATCCCGGACACGGGAAAAACCATCTACGTCACTTTTGACGATGGCCCGCATCTTGGGATCACCCCTCAAGTCCTTGGTATTCTTGATGGATATAATGCAAAGGCCACCTTTTTTGTCCTTGGGGAAAACGTTGCAGAACACCCGGGATTAATCGAGCAAATCAAATCGAGAGGGCACTCCATCGGCAACCATGCTTTTTCCCACTTAAACGGATGGGAACAACCGACAGACAATTACATTAAAAGTGTTGAGAAGGCCGATCAATTAATCAGTACGCACTTATTCCGTCCACCCTTCGGAAAACTCAAAAAAAGCCAGGTACGCAAATTGAAAAAACATTACGACTTGATTTTATGGACGGTGATGCCCGGGGACTTTGACAAAAAAACCTCAAAAGAAAAATGCTTGAAGCGAGCCGTTAAAAACACAAAGGAAGGGTCGATCATTGTTTTTCACGAAAACAACAAGGCCAGGGAAAATATGCTTTTTACATTGCCGTTGTTCCTTGAACATTTTTCGGAACAAGGTTTCGTATTTAAGGCCATCAAAAGTGAAATGTTATGATATTAGCAATGAAGTATTATAAAACATACGGGTTGCGGGTTACAGGTTACGGGTTAGAAGTTATGGGTTAAAAGTTACGGGTTACGGGTTAAAAGTTACGGGTTACGGGTTAAAAGTTACGGGTTACGGGTTAAAAGTTACGGGTTACGGGTTAAAAGTTACGGGTTACGGGTTAAAAGTTACGGGTTACGGGTTAAAAG
>JAJRTT010000292.1 GCA_024278155.1 Bacteroidota bacterium
AAAGTTAGAGTTTTTTGTTGATAAGGGAGAATAAAGGAGGTGGAATCGAGATGTGCAGAAGGAAGAAAATTTAGGTTGAGAAGGCGGAATGAAGAATATAGGGGATTTCAATTATTCATTACTTTCAAGAAACAAACAGAATGAACAAGGTGCAATGGGAAATGTTGAATTTTTTAATTGCGGAATTAATGTAGCAATACATAACTATTAAATGTAAAAAAATGGGAACAACGAGTTTTGCAGTGTTAAAGGTTTGGCGGGAGGCACATCGGTTTGTCCCAGATGATACCAATTACAGTGGTTCATGTTCCAGATCAATCAAAAAGTCAATGAGTTTCACCAATAAAACACTGTTCTTTTTATACTACTAAATCAATTCTGACTTCTAAACTTCTTGCTTCCAAGCTTCTGATTCCTAAACTCCTGACTTTCAATAACCCATGAAAATTGCCGTAAACACAAGACTCCTACTAAAAAACAAACTCGAAGGGATTGGGTGGTTCACTTTTGAAACGCTTAAACGGATAACGGCCCAACATCCCGAACACGAGTTCTTCTTTATTTTCGACCGGGAATATAGCGATGAGTTCATTTTTTCCGATAACATCACACCCATTGTCATCCATCCACAGGCAAGGCACCCCATACTTTATTATATCTATTTTGAATATTCCATCCCACGGGTATTGAAAAAACTGAAGCCCGGTTTGTTTTTGTCGCCCGATGGTTACCTTTCACTTGCAGGCAAGACCAAAATGCTGAATGTGTTCCACGATTTGAACTTTGAACATTATCCGGGCGATCTCCCATTTGCCGAACGGAAATATTATCGCCATTTTTTCCCGAAATATGCCCACAAAGCAAATCGGATAGCCACGGTTTCCGAATATTCCAAAAGTGATATTGTAAAGCAATACAGTATCTCCCCCGATAAAATTGATGTGGTTTACAATGGCGCCAACGAAAATTTCAGGCCCATTGATGAAAAGCAAAAAAAATCGGTACGGGAACAATATACCGATGGCAACCCTTATTTCCTTTTTGTGGGCGCATTGCACCCGCGCAAGAACCTGGCAAACCTGTTCAAGGCATTTGATGCGTTTAAGGAACCTGCGAACACTTCTGGGAAATTATTGATTGTCGGGGAAAAAAAGTGGTGGACGGATGATATCAAAAAAGCATATGGGGAAATGAAAAACAAAGAGGATGTGATATTTTCGGGCAGGCTTGAATTTGCCGAATTGCAACGGGTTGTCGCCGCAGCTTTGGCCCTTGTTTATGTCTCCTATTTTGAAGGTTTCGGGATCCCCATCGTCGAAGCTTTTTATGCCGAAGTGCCGGTCATTACTTCCAATGTTACTTCCATGCCCGAAATTGCTGGAGGGGCTGCTTTGCTCGTCGATCCGTTTTCTGTGGAATCTATTTGCGGACAGATGCAGAAGATAGCTTCGGATAGTGGATTGCGTAAATCCTTGATAGAAAAGGGCCGTGAAAGGAGAAAAGAGTTTACCTGGCAAAAGTCTGCTGATAGATTGTGGAGGTCAATTGAGAAAACTATTCAAGACAATTAATATTTTGAACCATGAAATTAAACGAACTCATATCCCCGCTTGAAAAACTGGCGCCCCCTTTTTTACAGGAGCCCTACGATAATTCGGGGCTGTTAATCGGCAATCCCGAAATGGAAATTGACAAAGCGTTGATATGCCTTGATGTGACAGAAGATATCCTGGACGAGGCCATTGCGGAAAATTGCCAGATAATCATATCGCACCACCCAATAATCTTTAAAGGTTTAAAAAGGATCACCGGGAAAAATATGGTGGAGCGGATCGTGGCAAAGGCCATCAAAAACGATATGGCCATATACGCCATCCACACCAACCTGGATAATGTGAAAAATGGGGTAAACTCAATTTTATGCGAAAAACTGGGGGTCTTGAATCCGCAAATCCTTTCGCCCAAAGAAGGGGTGTTACGAAAACTGGTCACCTTTTGCCCAAAGGAAAATGCCGCAAAAGTCCGGGATGCTATTTTTGATGCAGGTGCCGGACACATTGGGGATTATGATAAATGCAGTTTCAATTCCGGGGGATCAGGCTCGTTCAGGGCTTTGGAAGGGACAAATCCTTATGTGGGCGAAAAAGGCAAACTCCATTTTGAAGAGGAGGCCCGGATCGAGAGTATCTATCCGGTTTACCTGGAGAATGAAATCCTGAAGGCACTGAAGGCGGCCCATCCTTACGAAGAGGTTGCCTTCGATGTTTACCCCCTTTTGAACGTACATGAAAACGTGGGCGCCGGGATGATAGGTGAGTTGGAAACCGGGATGGACGAAATGGCTTTTCTGCAAAAGTTAAAAGATGTAGCAGGTTCAGCATGTATCCGCCATTCCGGCTTATTGGGCAAAAAAATTAAAAAAGTAGCTGTGTGCGGAGGTTCCGGGAGTTTCCTCATCCAGGACGCCATCAGGGCCAATGCGGATATTTTTGTGAGTGGCGACATTAAATACCATGATTTTTTTGAAGCGGACAATAAAATCGTTATTGCCGATATGGGCCATTATGAAAGCGAACAATTTTCAAAAGAATTAATTTATAGCGTTTTAATTAAAAAATTTCCTACTTTTGCAACCCTTATTTCCAGGGGAAATACTAATTCAGTTAATTATTTTTAAGTCAATGAATTATGGCAAAATCTGTTAAAAAGAAAGTTGAAGAAAAACCTGTTATTGTACCACGCGTTAAGACGGATGAAGAGATTTCTATTGAAAAAAAGCTTACCGCTCTTTATACACTCCAGCAAATTGATACAAATATCGACAAGATCAGGATCGTAAGAGGTGAACTGCCCCTCGAAGTCCAGGACCTTGAAGATGAAGTTGCAGGATTGGAAACACGTATAGAGAACTACAACAAAGAAGTCGGGCTCCTCGAAAAACAAATTGCCGAAAAGCAGAACAGCATAACCGAAAGCCAGGCAATGGTGAAGAAGTACGAGGCACAGCAGATGAACGTGAGGAACAACCGGGAATACGATTCACTTTCAAAGGAGATTGAGTTCCAGAACCTGGAAGTTCAGCTCAGCGAGAAAAGGATAAAAGAGTTTAATTTTAAACTGGAATCCATAAAAGGCGAAATCGAGATTTCCAGGAAAGACCTCGAAGAACGTAAAGGTGATCTGGAGGCGAAAAAAGCCGAGCTGGACGATATTGTTGCCGAAACGGAAAAAGATGAAGGAACCCTTGTGAAAAAATCGGTTAAAAATGAAAAACTCATCGAAGACAGATTGTTGACAGCCTACAAACGGATCAGGAAAAATGCCCGTAACGGCCTGGCAGTTGTCCAGATAGAGCGTGATGCCTGCGGAGGGTGCTATAATAAAATACCGCCCCAGCACCAGTTGGATATCAGGATGCACAAGAAAATCATCGTTTGCGAATATTGCGGAAGGATACTGGTTGACCCTGAAATTGCCGAGCAGGTAAATGTGAAAAACTAATTTGTTTTTTGAATAATGGGGCTTGTGATTCAATACTAAAGGTAATCTAACATTCATTGGATTCTTATGGTCAGAGCATTCATAATATTCATTCTAAGTCTAAGCTTCCTTGTTTCCGAAGCGCAATACCATTATGATTTTAACCAGAATTGCCGTGATGCATACTCATTGGTCCTCAGCCTTAAGTTCAAGGAAGGGGAAAAACTCATCAAGGCCGAGAAAAGGGCAAACCCCGACAACAACATCCCGTACCTCATTGAAAACTATATTTATTTCCTCACGGTATTTATCGGGGAAAGGGAATCGGATTTTGATGAAATGGAAGACCTTCACGATGAAGTTGTCGATCGCTTGAAGGAGGGTGACAAATTATCCCCTTATTACAGGTACAGTCTTGCCCAGGCCAATTTGCAATGGGCTTTTGTACGGACGAAGTTCAAGGAGTACGTTTCGGCCACAATGGAAATCAACCGGGCCTATCGTTTATTGGAAGACAACAACGAAGAATTCCCCGGTTTCCTGCCCAACAAAATAAACCTGGGTTTGTTGCACACGCTCATCGGTACCATTCCCGATAAGTACAATTGGATAAAGAAAATGGTCGGGATAGAAGGGACGGTAAACCAGGGGACAGCAGAAATCCTGGATGTTTTGGATGCGTCCCTTAAAAGTGGGGAATATGGAATTTATAAAGCGGAATGCCTTTTTTACCTGAGCTTTATCCAATTGAATCTTTCAGCGGATAAAAAGAAGGCCCTCGATTATATTGATTTGATCAATGCCGATACGGTCAATGAAAACCCGGCTACCAACCCGCTTATTGTTTATGCCATGTCGAGGATTTACATGGGGAACGGGATGAACGACAAGGCCATTGACCTTTTGTTGTCGCGCCCACATGGCAGTGAGTATTATCCTTTCCATTACCTCGATTACCTGACCGGCCTTACAAAATTGCAAAGGCTCGACAAGGATGCGGATGTGTATTTCAAGAAATATATTGCCGAATTTGACGGGATAAACTATATCAAGGCCTCTTATCAGAAAATTGCCTGGTACGAGCTTATGTTCAATTCTCCTGAAAAATACAAAGAGTATATCGCAAAGGTGGAAGATTATGGTTATGATATTATCGATGCCGATAAACAGGCGGAACGGGAAGCGGAAAAGGGGGAAATGCCCAATCCCGTTTTATTGAAAGCCCGTGTTGCCTTCGATGGCGGTTATTATGAAAAGGCGCTGATAGAGCTCACCGGGCTCAACCGGGATTTCCTTGTCACGACCAAAGATTCCCTCGAATTCTCCTATCGTATCGGCCGTGTTTACGATGGGATGGAAAAACCAATGGCCGCCATCGCTTTTTATAATATGACAATCGAAAAAGGAGCGGGATCCGAATATTACTTTGCCGCCAATGCCGCCCTGAAAACCGGGATTATTTATGAAAAACAAGGCGACAAGGAACAGGCCGCCATTTATTACCGCAAGGCCATGAACATGGAAAACAAAGAATACAAAAACAGCATAGACCAAAAAGCCAAGGCCGGCCTGAATAGGGTGGAGGAGGATTGACATTGTTTTATAAATATTGGAAAATCT
>JAJRTT010000293.1 GCA_024278155.1 Bacteroidota bacterium
AAGCAATTTGCGGTTATCGGGCTTGGGCAATTTGGGGAAGCAATTGCCAAATCCCTGTCGAAAAAAGGCGCAGAGGTCCTGGCCATTGATTCAAACCAGGACAAGGTTGACTACATATCTTCGGACGTGGCCTATGCCGTGGCCCTTGATGCAACCGACAAAAAAGCCCTGATCATGCAAAATATACAGGATTTTGACGCAGTGGTCATCGCCATCGGGGAGGAATTTGAACAGCTCCTGCTTTGTGCCGTTAACCTGATCGAACTGAAAACAAAACGGATCATTGCCCGTGCCAAGGGCGATGCCAACAAACTCATTTTGCAAAAACTGGGCATAAAGGAAATATTCCAACCGGAATTTGAAGTGGGCGCACTTGTGGCCGAACGCCTGATACACCCTAGCATCATTTCTTATCTTGAATTGCCCGATGGCTTCTCCATTGCCGAATTGAAACCACCGAAGTCAATCCTCGGCAGGACCCTGGAAGATATCCGTTTGCGGGACAAATACCGCATAAACCTTATCACGATCAAACGTGATTTTGAAGAACTGAAAGGCGAAGAAGTAATGACAGAATCGCATTTAACGGGCGTACCCCAATCAACCACCATTATCGAGGAACAAGACAATATGCTTGTGTTTGGCCGGGACGTGGACATAGAAAAGTTTATCGAAATCAACAATTGATAAATGAACCGTTTTTTTAAGATAAGGGAAAAAATCAACCTGAATATATTCGGTTACAAAAAAAGCATCCTCGGGGTTTTGCGCTATTTCACGGTATTGGTCGCTTTTTTTGTGATTGCCGGAGTGGTCTATTATTACGGGTTTTCCGAAACGGAACTATCCTACCGTTTCAACTTTTTCCTTGTCCGGTTCAGCTTGGTTTTTTTCCTTGTCCGTTACATTGTCCAACTTTTCTTCGATTTCCACCCCTTGGATTTTATCCGAAAACGATGGTTCGAAGGTGTGGTTTTGCTGGTCTTTTTTGTGGATGCCCTGTTTCCCGTCTTTTTTGAAAGCATCCTTTATTTCCATTCCATAAAGTTGTTCGTCGAGAACCATACCTTATTGCTTTTTCAGCTTTATTTTCTCGTAATTGTTTTTTGGGAGCTGAGCCACACCGCTTCGGGCTTGGGACACCTGAAAACCGGGCCGGCCACTTTGCTGGTGCTATCGTTTATTTTCCTGATACTTGCCGGGACCGGGATGTTGATGCTCCCCGAAATGACCACTGGCGGCCACTTCCATTTTCTCGATGCCCTGTTTACGGCCACGAGTGCCAGTTGTGTTACCGGGCTCACCGTGGTGGATACGGCTACGTTTTTTACGCTGAAAGGGAAAGTGATAATCATGGTTTTGATTCAATTGGGCGGAATCAATATTATCTCCTTTGCCGCCTTCTTTGCCACACTTTCACAACGGAAGGGCGGATTAAAATACCAATCGCTTA
This sequence comes from Bacteroidota bacterium, assembly GCA_024278155.1. GTDB lineage: Bacteria > Bacteroidota > Bacteroidia > Bacteroidales > JAADJA01 > JAADJA01. The sequence continues at coordinate 1,454 of JAJRTT010000293.1, forward strand.
TCAAGGATCTACTGAGTGCCGAACAGCTTTCGGACACACGGAGGATTTTGCGCGCGATCATCAAATGGAGCCTTACCATAGAAATTGCGGGAAGTTTCCTGCTTTATTTCTCCTGGGGAAACGCCATCCATTTCGCCAACAATGAAGAAAAGGTTTTTTCATCCGTGTTCCATGCTATTTCTGCCTTTAATAATGCAGGGTTTTCATTGTTCAGCGACAATCTCTACCAGATTGGCCTGAAAAACATGGTGCATTTTCAACTTATTATTGCCCTTTTGGTTGTTACCGGTGGGTTGGGGTTTTTCGTTTTGCAGGATTTATTTGGCATTTCCAATATCCGCCAACGTTTTAATTTTAAATGGAAATCCTATCATGTAAGTACGAAGATTACGTTACGGATGTCGGGGATTTTAGTGTTGACAGGTACTGTGGTGTTTTTTATCCTCGAAAAAAACGGCGTGCTTGCGGGAAAAAACTTTGGCAATGCCCTTGTTGCTTCTTTGTTCCAGTCCATCACCACACGAACGGCCGGTTTCAACACGATTGATATCGCCAGCCTCACAAAGCCGGTATTATTGTTTTTTATGATGCTGATGTTCGTGGGAGCGGGTTCGGGCTCAACGGGCGGAGGTATCAAGGTCACGACTTTTGCTTTAATTATCAAATCGACGATTGCCACGATCCGGGGCAAAAAACATGTGGAATTTTTTAAAAGGAACATCCCTTTCGAGATTGTTAACAAAGCCTATATCATCCTCGTATATGCACTTTTCGTTATCAGTGCGTCCATCTTTGCCCTGAGCATCACCGATCCGGATATCAACTTTGTCCAACTTGCTTTTGAAGAATTCTCGGCTTTCGCAACCGTTGGGCTGTCCACCGGCATCACACCCGATTTATCGAACGCAGGAAAGGCAATCATAATTATTTCGATGTACGTGGGACGGATCGGTATCTTATCCATTGCAATGATGCTCAGCAAAAAAGTGCTCAGCAGCAAATACCAGTATGCAAAGACTTCGATTATGGTTGGGTAGGCTGGAAATACCGGTGTCCCGAATTCATCCAATGACTTCAAGTCATCGGATGCGTAATTGGTTGGTTCGCAAGAAAATCAAAATGTCAAAACCTTATCACACTCAAACGTCCACTTTGCAAACGCCTTCATATTGCTCAGTTCCACACCTTCAATGAAATCAAGCTCATGGATACCGCGGGCTTCGGCACAACCGGTACAGCTTTTCACTTCCCCGCCGTCCCTGATGACGATTTTCAACATCCGTTCGGTGTTGTAATAACCGTTGGGCGTTTTTTGGTTTGGCAAACCGCAAAAGACGGCATCTGCCAACAAAAAGATTTTCACTTCCACATCATTGCCATGTTCTTTCAATAATGTCATTGCCATACGCAGGGCGTTGTAGGCTTTCTCCGTCCCGTAAGGGGCATCGTTTATTATGATCAGGATTTTTTGCATTATTTGTTTTTTTGGAATTCAATTTTTTGGCAAGGATAACAATAATTTGGGAAATATGGAAAGTGTGGGAATAAATTTGGTTTGAAAGCAACTTTGTTTTTTTTGTGATTCAAATAGCAATAAGATGTCTTGCCATAAACAGATATCAGTTAAAATCCGAACAAGTCGAAGGTCGCCACAGGCACGCTTCTATACCGGGCAGGCAATCTGCAATGGAGTTAAGAATACCCCATATTAATCTTTTTTCAATATTTTATATGTTCCAACAATATCCCCATTATCACTGGTTATTTTAAGTAAATACACACCAGAATTGCAATCATCAAGTCTTAACTTTATTAATTCGTTGTCCATCTTAAATGATTTTATTGATTTGCCTTGCAGGTCATACAAAGTAACCATCAAAGGATTTTGGTTTGATAATGCCTTTACGGTAACCAATCCATTTGTAGGGTTTGGATAAATCGAGAACAATTGTTCCAGTTGATCCTTTGATGTCCCAACAAT
>JAJRTT010000024.1 GCA_024278155.1 Bacteroidota bacterium
ATTGAATATTTTGTTGCCCTATTTAAGTATTCCCAAATTGTAATTGAACAGGAAGAACATTATATGAAGCAAACCTATCGAAACCGTTGTCATATTTATACAGCCAATGGATTGTTTGCATTGAGCATCCCCGTTGTCAAGGTAAACGGGAACCATACTAAAATAAAAGATGTGGAAATTTCCTATTTTGAAAACTGGCAACGACATCATTGGCGGTCAATTGTTTCTGCTTACAACCAATCCCCTTTCTTTTTGTATTACAGGGACGGTTTGGAAGGGTTTTTCACAAAACGGTTTAAATATCTTCTGGATTTCAATACCGGACTAACCCGGGTTTTACTGGATGCCTTGGGCCTGGAAAAGGAATTGGCCGTTTCCGAAAAATACTTCGAAAACAATGATCCCGAGTTCCTTGATCTGAGAAACCATTTCAACCCCAAGAAAAAACCCGAAGCTGTTTTCCCCCAATACATTCAGGTTTTTGCCGAAAAACAAGGTTTTGTCCCTAACCTCAGCATCATTGATTTGTTGTTCAACGAGGGGCCCAATGCTTTGGGGTATCTTGAGCAAATTATTTTACCAAAGGAGGGTAATGATGCAACTTAGCAATTGAGGTTTTTTGGCTGATGCCGTTTTGTACGTGGCGGTCTTTATCATCGTTGGGGGATTTCTCGCTCCTACGCTATTTCCTGCTCATTGGCTCGAAATGAACTACGTTAAATACCTCGCCACAATCGGCATCCGCCTTCCCATTCCAAAAGCTTTGGGTGAAACACGCAGCATGGGCGGTGTTTGATAGCGTTTGTATTCGTTGGTGTTCACGAGTTTCAGGATACGGTGGACGGTTTTGGCATCAAATCCTATTTGGATGAGTTCGTTGGGCCCTTTGCGTTTTTCGATGTACTGCAAAAGGATTTCGTCAAGGATCTCGTAATCGGGCAAGGAATCGGAATCTTTCTGATCGGGCCGAAGTTCGGCAGACGGTGGTTTGGTGATGGTGTTCCAGGGAATGATTTCCTTCTCTCGGTTGATATAACGCGACATTTCAAAAACCTCCATTTTGTAAACATCACCTAAAACCGAAAGGCCACCGTTCATATCCCCATAAAGGGTTCCATAACCAACGGCAGCCTCGCTTTTGTTGGAAGTGTTCAGTAAGATGTAACCAAATTTATTTGACAAAGCCATCAAAATCAATCCCCTGATACGGGCCTGGATATTTTCTTCGGCAATATTGAATTCAGTTCCTGCAAAAAGGGGTTCAAGGGTTTTGTCGAAACTTTTGTAAGGTTCCTCAATGGGGATGATGTCATAGGGTACATTCAGGTTTTTTGCAAGGTCCTCGGCATCTTTTATGGAATGGTCGGACGAAAATTGAGAAGGTAAAAGGATAGCCCGTACATTCTTATTGCCAAGGGCTTTTACGGCCAAAACCAATGTCAGGGCTGAATCAATTCCCCCCGACAGGCCAAGGATGGCCTTCGTGAAACCCAGTTTGCCAAAATAATTGTTGATACCCATCACAAGGGCATCATGGATGAGGGCAATCTTTTCCGGTTTGTCCCTTTTGGAGGAAACCTGTTTTTTCTCCATCTCCTCCAAATCGACAATCCCAAAATCTTCCACAAAATAATTGAGTTCCTTGCTCAATGTCCCTTTGGAATTTATTGCCAGGGAACCTCCATCAAACAGGAGCTCAGTTTGGGCACCCACATGATTGACATAAATGAGGGGCAGTTTGTATTTCTCAACGTTTTCAAAAAGGATTTTCTTTCGCCTTGTTTCGGCTGTATAATCAAAGGGCGAAGCGGCAATATTGATCATCACGTCCGGTTCCAATTTGATCAGTTCGTCCATTGGATTGGAACGGTACAAAAGGTCGTTGCCAATGTTCCAAAGGTCTTCGCAAATGGTAATTGCCAGTTTCTTTCCTTTGAACTCAATAATTTCAAATATGGAATTTGGTTCAAAATACCTGTATTCATCAAAGATATCATAATTGGGCAACAGGGTTTTGTGGTGGACGGATTTAACTTTGCCCTCACTCAGGAAAAAGGCAGAATTGAAGAGATCCTTCCCTTTTACTTCAGGGTTCCGGGTAGGTGAACCAACGATAGCAGCAATATCAACACATTCCTTGGCAATGCGGTTAAGTGAATAATAACATTTGTTGATGAAATCATCAAATTCCAAAAAGTCCCTTGGTGGATAGCCCGATACAGCCAATTCAGCAAAGACCACTAGGTCAGCCTTTTGGTTTTTGGCTTTTTGAATTGCATCCAGGATTTTGGATTCGTTGCTTTCAAAATTCCCGATGTGATAGTTTATTTGTGCGAGTGCTATTTTCAAAGGTCTTGTTTTTTATTGATTCAAGGCTTCAATATTCCAGGTTTGTGCAAGAGTGTTCTTCTTCCCTCAATATTCCATTTTTCCGTTATTCCAGTATTCCTTCTAGCTAAAACATCACTCCCACGGTCAATTGAAAATAGTACAAATGCCCTGTTTGTTTTATTTCTGGATCGACCGAATTGTCCCCTTTCAGGATATTGTTCAAGCCATTGTTAAATGAAACCGCTAAAATTATTGATGTGGAATTGTCAACAAAGTATTCCATTCCCCCGCCCACGACAATCGAACTTTTCACGAACGTCACTTCATCGTTCAGGTCTTCTTCAGACGAATAATTGCTTTGCCCACCATTATAATCAAAACTATCCGTTGCCTTTGCCCGTAAATTAAATGATGTCCCAAAACCTATTTCACCATAATAGGCAACTTTGCCAAATTGATTTGTACGCATTTTAATGGTCAATGGAATTGTGAGATAGCGCAAATTGTATTTTCTGTTCATGTTTCCAACAGAGTTAAGTGTATCGCCCGGGATGAGCATTGTGTGTGGAAAGTTCAGTTTCCCGCCGAGGTAATCCACTTCAAAACCTGTCTTGACAAAATAATTCTCCGTTAGCGTAATATCTGCCAAAAATCCCCATGAAAACCCTAATTGTGCCCCGTCTGAACTATAAGTTTTTGAATCGGGGGAAATCCAGGAAATGTTGGGCGATACCTTAAACCCAAACCGAAAGGGTTTTACCTGGCTAAAACTTTGCATCCCAAAAAACAGGAAAACAATCAATATCGGAATTGTCTTTTTCATGTGTTTATAATTTATCTTCAAAGGTCACATGGAACTTGCCAAAACAAAATAATCATTCCCTTGTGTGAAAAAATAATGATTATTTTGTCATGGACGTTTCATATGTCTGTTTTTTATTTCATGGCAAAAATAATGAAATAAGGATATTTATTACCTTTGTCATAAATATTCACCAAAAAAATAAATGAGATGAAAAAAGTTTTGTTAGCAAGTGCAATGATTATGATGTCAATGTTCTCTTTTGCCCAATTGGGATTGGGAATTAAAGGGGCAGTTACAATGAGCAATTTTACAACGGATGTTTCAGAAATTGAAGAGGCTGCCAAAACCGGTTTCCAGTTTGGCGGTTTTGTTAGGGTAGGGGACAAATGGCACCTTCAGCCCGAGATTTATTTCACGGCAAAGAACGGCCAGTTTAATTTTGATGAAGTCAATATTGATCCGAGCAATCCTCTTAACTCTATTACTCAGAAAGTGAACTATAACGTAACGCTTAATACCATCGATGTTCCGGTATTGATTGGTTATAAACTGATCGATCCCCCTTTGATGAACATAAGGTTGCAGGCTGGGCCG
>JAJRTT010000294.1 GCA_024278155.1 Bacteroidota bacterium
GGAAACATTTGATTATATCGACCTGCACGTGAAGGAAAAGGAATTGAACAAATACCTCGATTTGATTTCGAAGGCCAAGAAAGAGGTGATGATACCGGTCATTGCCAGTGTTAACTGTGTTACCGCCCATGAGTGGACCACATTTGCACGCGACATTGAAAAAGCCGGGGCCGATGCTTTGGAACTCAATATCTTTATCATGCCTTTCAATATGAAAAAGAATTCCAAGGAGATTGAAAAGGTTTATTATGACATAGTGGAAAAAGTTTGCAAAGAAGTCTCGATCCCCGTTTCGGTTAAGCTGAGCCCGTATTTTGCCAATTTGGGCAAGGTTATCAAAACACTGACAAAGAAAGGTGCAAAGGGTGTCGTCCTTTTCAACCGTTTTGCAAGTCCCGATATCGATATCGATACCATGAAAGTGACCACTGCCAGTATCTTCAGTACCCCTGGCGAAATGCACAATTCCCTGAGATGGGTTGCTATTTTGGGAAAAAGGGTGAAATGCGATCTTGCCGCTTCCACAGGTATCCATGATGGCGAGGCCGTGATCAAGCAAATCCTTGCCGGGGCCAATGCCGTTCAGGTTGCCTCTGCGATTTATAAGCACGGCCCGGAATACATCATCGGGATGAAAAAACAAATTGATGCCTGGATGGACAAAAAAGGGATCCTTTACATTGATTCGTTCAAGGGGAAACTGAGCCAGGAAAAATCAGAAAACCCGGAAGTTTTTGAGCGCATCCAATTTATGAAATATTTTAGTGAGATAAAATAAAATGCCCTCAAGTTGGTGACAACACCAACTTGTCCAAAAATATAAAACCTGACCGACATTATGTTGGCCAGGTTTTTTTTTGACAACAATAGAATATTATTTGTATTTTCGTGAACTAATAATACGAAAAAACAGGATGTCTGGTTCTCGAAACAACAATATTCTTTTATGCCTTTATAAGGATAAGCGCAGTGTTTTTCGGTTAATTGATGTTGCCATGCTTTGTGGCGAGACTCAACGAAAATCCCTTGGTAAGAAATTGAATTATTACGTCCGCAAGGGACAACTGGAGAATCCACGGAAAGGTATATATGCAAAACAAGGCTATAATCCCGAGGAACTTGCCTGTATCCTCTATACCCCTTCTTATATTTCACTTGATTATATCCTTCAAAAAGCTGGCATACTATTTCAGTTTGATAGGCAAATTACTGCAATTAGTTACCTAAGCCGTTCTTTGGAAGTGGATAAGCAGTCTTATCGTTACAGAAAAATCAAGAATAGTGTATTGTTAAATCCAACTGGTATTAAAACCGATGACCAATATATTGGCATGGCAGTTCCAGAACGGGCCTTTTTGGACAAGCTTTATTTGGATAAGGGTTTCCATTTTGATAATCTGACATCGCTTGATCAGGATTTGATAAACAAACTTTTACCGATATACCAGTCAAAATCACTAACTGAAAACACTAAAAATTATTTTAACGATGTTTGATGTCAACCGGCACCGGTTTTATATGATCCAAATCCTAAAAGGTATATATTCTGATATTGCGCTTTCCAATTATTTGGGGTTTAAGGGGGGCACGGCCTTAATGTTTTTTTATGGATTGCCGCGCTTTTCCGTTGATCTTGATTTTGACCTGTTGGATAAGGACAAGGCCGCTATTGTTTACGGTAAACTGCGAAAGATTATTCTTAAGTATGGGAACATTGCCGATGAAGCCAAAAAGTTTTACGGATTATTGTTTGTGCTCGATTATGGCAAAGATGAACGAAAATTGAAAATTGAAATTTCAAACCGCATGTTTGAAAACCATTACGAAATGAAAAGCCTTTTCGGTATTAACGTGAAGGTAATGACCGCACCGGATATGTTTGCCCATAAGCTTTGTGCCGTCATTGACCGTAAAACAAAAACCAACAGGGATATTTTTGATATATGGTTCTTTATGGAAAAACAAACGCCAATAAATAAGGACATCGTCGAAAACCGGATGAAAATCCCTTTGTCAAAACATATATCAAACTGTATTGATTATCTGGAAAGTATCAAAGAGAAACATCTTTTGGATGGATTGGGCGAATTAATGGACCTGGAAACAAAGCATTTTGTGAAAACACAACTTTTGACAGAATGCTCTCGGCATTTGAAATTTTACGAAAAATATCCTCTCTTAAATTCTTGATTTGTCGATTAAAGTCAAACCCGAAAAAATCCGAAAACCCCGAAGTTTTCGTGCGTATCCAGTTTATGAAATGTTTTAGTGGGATAAAGTAAAATGCCCTCAAGTTGGTGTTGTTACCAACTTGTCAAAAAATATAAAACCTGATCGACATTATGTTGGCCAGGTTTTTTTATGCAATTTTCATTCCTATTGCGAATAGAAGTTTCCATGAAATAACCCTGTCCCCTTTTTGTCCACTATTTAGCAGTAACAAAAGAAACGGACTTGCAGTTAAAGGCAAACAAGTATCCGAATACTTGATTGTTCAGTCGAAGAATAAATAAGGTGTCATCAGGAACAAGCCTGACAGGATTAATTTTTTATTAAAATAAATAAAAGCAAATCAGAATGAGAAACTCGATTATCGGAATTGTAATAATGTTGATGGCTTTGAATGGTTTTGCCAGCAAAGACAAAAAGAACGAAGCCAAAAGGACAAAGTCGAAAAAATCTGTAACCAGGGTATTTTGTTGCAAAGAATGGTAAAGGATTTTATGATGATGGGCATTGGCCTCCAAAAGAAAAAATCACAAATGGATTTGGATGAATGCGTGGCCGATTATGAAATGACCCGACTTTTTTTCGAGGACATTGAAGCTGATGAAAAAACAATGTCGGCAATTGAAAAAGCGGATGAAAAGTGGGTTCAGTTCAGGTTGGAGGTCACAGATAAGGTGAGCCCTGAAAATGCCTATGAGTTGTTTAAGACCAATGAATCACTTCTGAATACCAACGAACAACTTTTGCAATCCAGTTGCCAGGGTTGCGACCTGAATTCAATTTCGGGCTATCTTTTAAGCAAGGAAATGGAAATGCTTTCCGAAAGGATGGCCATGCTTTATTTTGCCCATTCGTGGGGGATAAAAAAGGAGGTGAGCCTGCGTTATTTCAGCGATGCCGTCAGGAATTTCGAAATGAAGTTAGATCAGCTAAAGGGTTTGAAAAACACGACTGTCCAAATCGGTAGCAAACTGATGACTTTGGAATATGAGTGGCAGAGCGCAAAACAATTATTTGGGAGGATGAACTTTGGCAAACATGAAAACAAGGCTGTTTATGAAGTATGCCTCAATTTCTCAAAGAGCTTGAACGATGTTGCAGGATTATATGCAAGCCAGGCCGAATTGGGGAAAGGTGCAGGCCAGGACCTGTCGCCCCCGAATTAATTCCCGGGACTATTTTTAATCTGTTTTAACCGGTCACATTGATATATGTGGTTTGGGGTTTCTTTTGCTTTTTTTAAAAAAGAAAAAAGGGATTCAACTCAGGATTCAATGAAATTCAATTAACATTTATAAATATAAAAAAAAGTGAAATTATGAGAACAAAACTAGTGTTTATTGCAGTCTTTATGATGTCGGCATTTATGGCAAATGCCCAAAGTTTAACCATTAACAAGGCCATTGACAAGGCAGGGCGTCAAAGGATGCTCACTCAGCGCATGACCAAGGATTATCTGATGATCGGTGCAGGCGTAAAGGTCGAGAGTGCCCAGAAGGAGTTGGATGATGCGGTTGCTTTATACGAAGAACAATTCCTGGAGTTGGAGGATTTTGCGCCGAGTGACCAAATTGTGGATAGCCTTGAAAGCCTGAATATGTTGTGGATGGAGTTCAGGATGGAAATCGTGAGTGCCCCCGATCTGGACAAAGCAGCTTCAATGATCGATAAGGCGAATATTCTTTTGAAGGCTTCTAATCAGATTGTTGTAATGCTGCAGGAGCATGCGGGGTCCAGTACGGGGAATCTTGTGAATATTTCCGGTCGCCAGCGGATGTTGTCGCAACGTATCGCCATGTATTATACAGCTTATTACTGGGGAGTGAAAGACCCTGCTGTTGAAACGAACCTTGAAGGGGCAATACAGGAGTTTGAAACCGCCCACTCCACCTTGAGCAAGTCCAATACAAATACAGATGATATTACCAGCCGGCTTGTTAAAGTCGGTTCGCAGTGGGATTTTTCGAAAAAAGGCTTCGATCTTAAATCTGAACGGCTCATGCCAAGTATTGTTTTTGTGACAACAAATTCAATATTGAAGAAAATGAACACAATAACAGGATTGTATTCCGATCTGGAGAAATCCTAAATCAGGTGTAAGATGAAGATTGGATCAGATAATATAAAAAACCTGTTGATGATTGTTGCTTTGGTTGTATTTGTCCTTCCTGCGAATGCCCGGGGCTTGTCAAATGCATCAGCAATCAACAAGGCCGGACGCCAGCGGATGTTGTCGCAGCGAATCGTTAAAGCTTATGTAATGGTTGGGGCGGGGGTTAATGTGGACGAGGCACGCAAAGAGCTGGACAACAGTGTGGCGCTTTTCGAGGAACAATACCTCGAATTGGAGGAATATGCACCGACACCTGAAATTGAAAATGGGCTGAACAAGGTATTTGATTTATGGAAGGTTTTCAGGATGATTGCCGTGGACGAGCCAAATAAAATGGATGGGCTGATATTGCTGGTGCGGAGCAGCGATCTGCTCAAGGCCTGTGATGATGTGGTTTCGTTGATAGAGGTTTATGCCGATACAAAGACTGCGAAACTTGTAAATATTTCGGGACGGCAAAGGATGCTCTCACAAAGGATCGCCATGCTTTATTTTGCCAATTACTGGGGATTCCCCGATAATGATATTATCCGTTTGGATATCCCTGCGATTTATAATTCATCGGTTAACCTTTATGAAAAATCCCTCCGGAAATTGCAGAAGTCTCCGAAAAACACAGAAGGTATTTCTGTAAGGTTGGACAAGGTTGCTACTGTTTGGGAGATGTCTGAATTTAATGATAAAGATTTGGCAAAGGAAAAACTGGATCCCAAGGCAATGTATATCCTTACCCTCGAAATCCTGGAAGAGATGGATCAGATAACGGCCTTGTACGAGGCTTTGGGTGATTGACAGAGCATAAAAGCAATTATTAATAATAACTCCTGAGCTGAAGCTTTGGAGGATTAAAAAGCAAACGAATGAAAAAAACAATTACGATTATCCTGATCGCATTTGCATCTGGCTTTTTCATGACAGACAGCTATGCGCAAACAGTAAAAATTTATGGTGATTTCCGTGCACGTTTCGAAAACAGGCACGGTTA
>JAJRTT010000295.1 GCA_024278155.1 Bacteroidota bacterium
AAGCTTGGCCATATGCCATGAATTGTTTTCCTGATAAGGTGGGTAAAATGTCCCGACAGGTGAATTGAACATGATGGAATCAATCCGGGCCGGGAGCTCTCCCGGTTTGTGCAATGTGCTATCGTACTTATTGTCGGATTCTGCACTTACGAACAAGGGCACATTTTCAGCTTTCTGAAAATCCGCATAAATAGCGTCCACTTCTTTACGGATTGCTGTCCTGTCCTTTGCTGAAGGCTTTACATCGAAAACCACATAGTCAATATCTTTTGAAGCTTCTTGCTCGTAATTTTGCTTGTATTTATCGTAAAACCTATTGTAATCGTTTTCGGTAACCGTAACCGTGCTGTCGTTAATGGTGTTGTATTGTACGCCTACCAAACGTATTTCAGCGGTTTTTTTCCTGTCGATAAAATCCTTTACGATAAACGTATCGGGCATAAAATAAGCTTTCGTGATTAGGTTCTGGTATTTGGACTTTATCCTCTCTTGCTTAATGGCCCCAACAAATACGTTCCATTGGTTTTTTGAAGTTGGATCCATCCCGTCCAGTTGCTTCATGTAATTCCTTACCAATTGCGGATCGTATTGCTGTGTCTCGGGGTCTTTGAAATACTGCTTGATATAAGCATGGGGGTTGTCGCCCTGCAATTGATCGAACAATTCCTCTGCAGATACAACAACACCAAGCTCGTCATATTCCTTTGCCAGCACGATTTCCTGGATCATCTGATCCCAGGTTTGTTGCCTGATGTTGAAAAGTTCATCTTGCGTGAACTGCTCCTTCTTTTGGTTCCTTTTTTGAATATCAAGGTTGGTTTCATATTTCGCATTGAATTGCGACCAGGGAATTTCCTCACCATAAACTTCAGCAATAAATTGCTGTGACCTTTGTGGCCTTTTCTTTAAAAAATCACCAAGTACAAATGCGGCCAGTGCCAGACCGATAATGACAATTAACAATCCGGATTGCTTTCTAATTGTGCCTATAAGCGCCATAATTTCAGTTTTTAAAAATAGGCTGCAAATGTACAATATCTATATTAAACAATGAAAGAATTTTTTAAGTAATTCCTGAAGATGTGAAAAGCCTCCTTTCCCTTGTTATTATGGCTGTTGGTGGGGTTTTTGTATGGGTTGGGGCCGTTTGGGTTTTTAATGTTTTTTGAAATAGCGCCGATTTTGCTTCACAAAGAGCCCGAATAGTTATTATTAGGCAGTCGTTTTCAGGAATTGCAAGTTAACCCCATTGCTTAAAAGCAATAACATATAAGGGAGCAGAAAATAATCAAATCGGATCAATCCTCGATTATCAAATGAACCTGTTCGATATGGGTTTGGGTAGCTGCGGTAATTATAAACAGAAAAGGGGATTGGCGGATATGGTCGTTCACATCCGGAATGCTTTCATGGATTTTAATTATCAAACCTCCAAGCGTTTCGTAATCTTCCCCTTCAGGGAGGTCCAGTTTGTATTTTTCGTTGATGTAGTCGATTTCAAGGCGGGCAGAAAAGAGGAACTCCTTGTCGTTGATGACTTTTTCAATATTGTCTTCCATATCGAATTCATCTTCGATCTCACCAAATATTTCCTCGATAATATCCTCCATGGTCACCATTCCGGAAGTCCCGCCAAATTCGTCAACGACCAACGCAATGCTTTTGTGTTCCTTTATAAACATGGTCAATACATCATTTGCAAGCATGGTTTCATGCACAATAGGGATCGATCGTTCGATAGATGCAATGCTGCTTGGCTTTTTGAACAAATCGGACGAATGCACAAATCCAATGATATTATCGATACTTTCTTTATAGATCAGGATTTTTGAAAACCCGGATTCCGTAAACAGCTTTTTTAAATCATCAATGGGATCCGTTTCTTCAAGGGCAGCAAGTTCTGTTCTTGGGACCATGCATTCCCTCAGTTTAATGCTTCGGAAATCAATTGCATTTTGAAACATCTGGATTTCCTGGTTGACTTCGTTTTCATTTTCATCTACCGGGCTGAATTCTTTCAGGTAATTGTCCAAATCGACCGGGCTAAAGGAATATCCCCCGGTACTGAATTTCAGCCTGAATATATTTTTCAGGATAAAATCGGAGGACACGATCATTGAATAGACAAAAGGATAGAGCAGCCAGTAAAAAACTTTTATTGGAATGGCAAAAAATGTCAGGATCTTATTGGGGTTGATCCGAAACAGGATTTTTGGGATAAACTCTGCCGTAACAAGTATAATAATTGTTGAAACCACGGTTTGGGTAGTGAGCACCACAAATTCGCTTGCATAAGAACCAAATATGTTGTGAATGGGGGATTCCAGGATTTTGGCCATAACGAAACCGTAAATTACCAGGGAAACATTGTTCCCCAAAAGAAGTGTCCCAAGCAACCGTGATGGGTTTTTTACAAAAGCGGCAAGTACCTTGGCCGAAAAAAGCCCTTTGTTTTTGTCGAGCTCGATTTTTAGTTTATTGGAGCTTGCAAAGGCGATTTCCAGGCCGGAAAACAGGGCTGAAAACAGGAGTGTCAATACGATGATTATCCAGTCGTTCATTTCGTTTTTGTTCTATGCTTGCCCATTATTGTTCGTCATCTTCATCAGGGTTTATGCTCAGTTCCCCGGTGGGGTTTTTAATGTTGTAATGTGTAAAGTCCTGGTCGGACGTGAGGCCGTCACCATAGATTACGGCATCGGGCTTGGTAATGGTGATAAACACATCCGAAAAAATAATCCCCTTTTTCTGATCCCATATCAGGTGTTCGGTTTCGAGTTTCTCGTTCTTTGCTTTATTCAGGACTACTACATTGTTTTTGGCTTCGATTATTTTTTTCTTTTCCCAGTTTATCCCATAATTGGCCGTGATCTCGGATTTTTCATTTTGCAACGAGTCGTAAAGAATAACCTTGAAACCATCGGGGAATTCATAGTAAGAATCATCAGCCTCATATTTCTTCATAAGGGGGCTTAGTAATTTGGCCTGGATGAAGCCCGAATCACTGTAAACCACTTCGAGATCGACCACCGTTTCCAGGGGAAGGGAATCTATTTGCGAAAGTGAATAAATTGTTTGAATGTCGTTTTCACATGCAAAAAGCATTACCACTGATAAAACAGCGATAATGCTCCTGATTTTCCTGTAAATCCTGTAAGATGTTATTTCTTCTTCCACTTAATGGATTCATTGCTTAGTCAGATGTCCTGACCGTTGTGGTTTCATTGATCCAACATTCAACTTTGTACGGGTCGCCCTTTTTCAGGTCGTAAAAGAATATGGTTTCTGTTGCAGGGAAATACTGTGAATAAATCTTGATTTTTGAGTTGACAGATTCTGCAACCGACGAATCAACTGATTTGGCTTTTTTGTATTTGTCAACAGCTACCCAATATGCCACCGTTTTTGTGAGATCGTTATCGCCACAGCTTTTGGCCGTAGCTACGTACATGTCACCGATCAGGATGTAAGGTTTCCCATCGTTTGGCCTAAGTTTGATGGACGAATAACATTGCGACCGGGCAGTGGAATATTGTTTTAGCTGGAAATATACATTGGCCAATAAATAATGGATGTCAGCTTTGTCATTGTCATCTTCTGACAATGTAATGGCCTGCTTCAAATACTCGGATGCCTTTTTATAGTTCTCTTCTTTTATGTACATTTTCCCCAATAATTCAGCGGAATTAGCAGTTGGCTCTATTTTATGTAGGTTTTCAACTGCCATTTTATACAATGGATACTTTGTGCAATTCCGTTTATCAAGTTTCTTGATGATATTCTTCAGTAATTCCACGTCATTTGGGCTTTTCTCAAATTTTGGAGTGAACATATTTACAAGGTCTTCACAGGAAGCATAAGGCTGAATCGATAGGTCAAGGTTCCCTTTTATGTTTAGCCAGCTTTTTTTCTTTTTTTCATCTTTTGCGTTTGCAATATTGTAGTCGATGATTTTGCTGGATTGATCATAAATATCCAACAGGGTGGCCTTTTCCGCTTTTTCTGCCTTCACCATTTTTTCTGCAGACCGGAAATAGTAGATCAGGTTTGGCCCCTGTGATTTATTCCCTTGCATATCAATGGATTTCTTCAATATGCTGTATGATTGTTCATAGGCCGAAGGACGCAATTTGTATAAATCGACACCTTTTTTCCCAAGTACATAACCCTCTTTGCCGAAATACTGGACTCGCTGATCGTAAACCCTCATCAGGGTATCAATGTATTTTTCTTTAATGGCCTTGTCGCTCGTGATTTTAATCATATGTTTCACAAGCTTCTCGCCATGCAAATAAATATTGATGGTACTTCTCGGGCAGTTTAAGAAAACCCACCTCCATGAAGGGAGTGCATCGTTCCACGATTCATTTTGATAACCACTTTTTTTCCACTGTTTGTAAAATTCATAATAGAGGGAATTATTTTGAATGCAGGTTATGCTGTCCGATCCGTATTTCCCGGTATTTTCTTGTGCCAATATTTCATTGGTCATCATTACACTCAGTAACACACCTGCGATTAAAATGATTTTCTTTTTCATGATTCAAATTGTATTGAATTAAACATCTATCTTTATTAAATATAAAACAAAGTTAAGGATTCTAATTGATAATCATTAGTTGTATTTCCTTTTCTGGAACCAAAACTCGTTGATCAATATCCCAAAATGAAAATTAACATAGTTCTCCTGGATTAAATTGTTTTTCAGTGTTCCTCTCGTACCTATCTCAAAACCAAGATTAATCATCGCTTTTGACCTTCTCAGTGCAGTACTCTTAACGGGTAATCCTAAACCAAAAGTTATACCAAAATTATTCAATTGCTGACCACGCAGTTCCAGGGATGAATGTTTGTATTTGGCCCCAAACCGGTAGTCAACTTTGTTTAAATAGCCCGAGGACTTTATATTTGGGGTATATGCACCACCTAAAGCGATCAGGTAGCTGTTGTTCAAGGAATCGCTTTCACCAAAGCTCGAATAGTCTTTCCATGATTCGCTTGTAAAGTCAGCACCTATAACCCATTTGTTGACACTTTCGAGGGAACCCCCAAAACCATATCGTGTGGGGAACACGACACTTCCTTTTTCGTCAGGGGTATAAGAGACTGTATCTTTGTAATAAATGACTTGGTTCAGTTCACCAAGGAAGGTTCGCGACAAGTAACTTTTCTTTGCTGACATATCAATTTTTGGTTGGTAAACCCCACCTATGACCAAGTTTAGGTTGTGCTTGATTTCGGCGTGATATTGTGCGCTAAATTCCAGGGAAATGTCAGAAATATTTGTGGAATTGATGGACTGTGAGCTAATATAGAATGCAGAATCGGGAAAGGTCACCTTTTGGATTTTATCCGTGGTTCCAAAAATATAGGACGCATTCACCCCGACAGAAAAGTTTTTAAGGATTTTAAATCCATTTGACCAATAAAACTGGTTTAGGCCACCGGAGCCGGCATATTCATATTGCACTTTGCCAATGTTGTCCTTGTTTTCAAAACTCATTACCGTGTAATCAACATTGCTATACGGAAGAATTCCAATACTGGTTTTCCACCAGTGCGTTATCGGGAAGCCCATAACAATGTGGCTCAATGAGCCAGAAGCCATGTTCTCTTTCACATTTTCA
Organism: Bacteroidota bacterium; assembly: GCA_024278155.1. Taxonomy (GTDB): domain Bacteria; phylum Bacteroidota; class Bacteroidia; order Bacteroidales; family JAADJA01; genus JAADJA01. Next base: position 5,628 of record JAJRTT010000295.1, read on the forward strand.
GTTTGCAGCGATTCATAATACCCAACGGCGGCACCTTCGAAAAGGAATGAATTGCTGTCAATGGCCGTTAATGAAGCTGCACTTCTGAGGTTGAGCGAAATTGGGTTTCGGGTACCAATGCCAATGCCTCCCATCGCCATATTCCTTACATTATTGGCCCTGCTCAAATAACCTATACCGTAAAATGTATATGGCGAGCTTAATCCCGGTTGTGAAAATCCTTCATGTGAAAAAAACAGAATGGCAAAAAAAGCAATAAGAAATCGTATTTTGTTAATTCTTAACATTATAGCTTAATATGATGTTCAATCCTTTCAATACTAAATTTGTGACTGCAAAGATGTTGTTTTTTGTTGTGGTATCAAAGTAATTAATGTTGCCACCGGTAAAAATTATTTTTATCCCCGGGTATTTCTGTCCATAGCTTTCAATGATTCCGTTTACCTCGGCCCTGACACCGTTTATAACGCCCGATTTTATTGAATCTTCGGTGGAGTTTCCTATTAGTTCGGCTTCGTTACCGAAATGTGTAATTAACGGCAACTTCCCTGTATAATTGTTCAGGGATTTAAACCTCAGGTTTATACCGGGCGTAATGGCCCCGCCAAGATACTCGGCGTTTTTGTTTAAAAAATCAAAGGTTATGCAAGTGCCGGCATCCACAATTAAAATATCCTGATCGGGAAAAAGGGACTTACCGGCAACCACAGCTGCAATTCTGTCATTTCCCAATGTGTCGGGGGTTTCATACTTTATTGTTATTGGAACGGGCGTATTTGAACTTAGTTCGATAAAATGATAGGCCTGCTTTAGGTAAGCTTTTATTTCGGCAGGGTAGTCAATAACGGAAGAAACGATGCAATGCGATATTTTTTCCGGACTTGATTGTTGCTCAACAAACTTATGGACATGGTTTTGTAATTCTTCCAAAGTGATATTGCTGAATGAACTTATATCCAGTTCTTCATTTTTTTCATAAAAAGCTACCTTGCAAAGGGTGTTTCCAAAGTCGATAATAAGCCTCATTCTGTAATAATTCAAGTCACGAACAACGTGATTAATTTGGATTAATTTGCGAAAGTACAATATTATTCATGACATAGGATTAATAATCAGCGATTTAATTGCAAATTTATTTTTGCAAAAATTTTTTTACATTTAAAGAAATGTTATTTACTTTTGCAACCCATTTTTAAGGTACCATAGCTCAGTTGGTAGAGCAACGGACTGAAAATCCGTGTGTCCCTGGTTCAAATCCAGGTGGTACCACTTCTTAAAGGCCTGTAACTGTGAAGCTTCAGGCCTTTTTTATTTTCAACTTTCTTTTCCTGAAAATTATTTTAAAAAATTCCTTGCAATTCAATTGGGATTCTTCTAAATTTGAAAATGAAAATCAGTCGATAAATTTTATTGCTTTTTAAGTAATCACTAAAGATAATCCAATATGAAAAAATTAGTTGTAATCCTTACTCTCATAGTCATTGTAACAAGTTGTTGCAACAATAAACCCGAAAAGAAAGAATCCGTCAATATTGACAAAGAACGTGAAAGTGTCGCACTCGTACTCGAAAAATATGTTATCGCAAACGAAAGGCAGGACATTGACCTTGTAAAGGAAGTTTGGGCAAACA
>JAJRTT010000296.1 GCA_024278155.1 Bacteroidota bacterium
AAACCCCAAAACAGAAGATGTAATAAATTCCAGTTGCCCCTCGTCAAGTTCGGTGTGCATGGGCAGCGAAAATACATTATTGCTCAGATATTCCGTTACCGGGAAATCCCCTTCCTTGTACCTTGGATCGGTATAGGCTTTTTGCAAGTGCATTGGGACGGGGTAATAAACCATGGCCGGGACACCTTTGGAAGAAAGGTGCTTGATCAGGCCATCACGGTCAACCTCTTCGGCAACAATTGTGTATTGATGAAAAACATGCGTTGAATCCTCCGAGCGTACCGGGGTTTTTAGTCTGGGTTCATTGGCAAAGGCCTTGTCGTAATATTCGGCAGCTTTGTTCCGGGCAGCGGCATATTCGTCCAAATGCGGGAGTTTGACTTTCAAAACGGCGGCCTGAACACTGTCCAGACGGGAGTTAACCCCAATCGTGTCATGATAATACCTTACGTTGCTTCCGTGATTAACTATGGTTAGCATCTTTTTTGCCAACTCATCGTCATTGGTGAAAATAGCGCCTCCATCGCCATAGCAACCCAGGTTTTTTGAAGGGAAAAACGAAGTGCATCCCACATCAGCAATCGTTCCTGCTTTTTTCTTTGTGCCATCTTTAAAAAAATAATCCGCTCCAATGGCCTGTGCCGTATCTTCAATTACAAACAGGCCATGTTCTTTGGCAATTCCGTTTATGGCTTCCATATCGGCACATTGCCCAAAAAGGTGCACTGGCACGATGGCCTTCGTTTTTGAGGTGATGGCTTTTTTAATGGCTTCGGGGTCGATATTGAACGTATCGGGACAAACATCCACCAAAACAGGTGTAAGGCCAAATAGCGCAATAACCTCGGCCGTTGCAATAAACGTAAACGAAGTGGTAATGACTTCATCGCCGGGCTTCAGCCCAAGCCCCATCATGGCGACCTGCAATGCATCCGTACCATTGGCACATGGAACCACATGCTTCACACCGAGATAAACTTCCAGGTCTTTTTGGAATTCCTTTACGGCAGGGCCATTTATAAATGCCGTATTCTCGATTACCTCTTGGATCCCGGAATCAATCTCTGTTTTTATTTTTTCGTATTGACCTTTAAGGTCAACCATTCTTATCTCTTGCATAATGCTGTTTCTATGTGATTATAGGTGTATTCCTTTATATTTTCTTGCTATTTTAAGGTGGGCAAAGGTATATATATTTGGATGTGGAACAAAATAAAAGAAAAAAACACAGGGGTGGTAAATCAAGGATATTGCAAGCGGATATTTTATATATTTGCCCCCTAATAACATGAACTTTAATGAAGCACCTTAAAAGAATATTTTTCCTTTTGACAGTGGGTTTGTTTGGCTTTTTGAAAAGTTTCGGGCAAGCCGATATTGCGGATACCACGATCCATGTCCCCATGTTCTTTTTTTCCTATTCCTATCAGGTTCCGGGCGGGGACCTGGCCGATCGGTTTGGGAACAATTCAAGTGCCGGAGGGGGATTTCAATGGAAAACAAATACCAACTGGATTTTTGGGGCGGAACTCAATTATATTTTTGGCACTGAAATAAAAATCGAAGATGAGCTGATGGGCAATTTAAGGACTGGTTCCGGCCAATTTATCGATCAGGCAGGGAATTTTGGGATTGTGAACAATTATGAAAGGGGGTATTTTGCTTCTTTTAAATTCGGAAAGGTAATACCGGTCCTAAGCCCAAACCCCAATTCCGGGATATTGCTTACGGGGAGCATCGGATATTTACAGCATAAAATCAGGATTGAAGTTACCGACAATAACATCCCGCAATTGCAGGATGATTACAAAAGGGGCTATGACAGGCTGGCAGGGGGGATTACTTTGTCGCAATTCGTGGGTTATATTTTTTTCAGCAATAGCAAACTGGCAAATTTTTACGGAGGCTTTGAGTTTACCGAGGCCTTTACAAAACCAAAGCGTAAAGTGAATTTTGATACACTTTTGCCCGACCCTGTTTCAAAGCGTTTTGATTTATTCATGGGGATAAGGGTTGGCTGGATGATCCCGTTGATGCGGAGGATGCCGGAGAAGGTTTATTATTATTAAGGAATCTTGCCCACTAAACCCACGCCTGAAGGCGTGGGAAACGCAGGAAACACAGGAAATACAGGTAAGCCCTAACATAGTTTATAAATGATGTCTTTCGTTTACGTTTTTTTCATTCAATTATATTTAATCACAATAAGGATTGCTGCCATGTTCAACCCGAAAGCCCGCTTATGGGTGGACGGGAGGAAAGGGCTTCTGAAAAAGCTGGCAGGGCAAATTGATAAAAATGACAATATTGCCTGGTTCCATGCGGCTTCCCTTGGCGAGTTTGAACAGGGCCGCCCTGTGATCGAATCTTTCCGGAAACGCTTTCCCGCTTATAAAATCCTGCTCACGTTTTTTTCCCCTTCGGGTCACGAAATCAGGAAAAACTATGAAGGGGCCGATTATGTGGTTTACCTTCCTATTGATACAAAAAGGAACGCCAGGGAATTTGTCAAAATCGTTCAGCCGCAATTAGTGGTTTTTATCAAATACGAGTTTTGGTTCAATTATCTAAAGGTTTTATTTAAACACAATATCCCTGTGTTCTTTGCATCCGTTATTTTCAGGAAAGAACAGTATTTTTTTAAATGGTACGGAAGCTGGTTCCTGAAGGTGCTGAAAAAAGTTTCTTTCTTTTTTGTCCAAAACCGGGAATCCTATGATTTGTTGAAATCAATCGGGATCGATCAGGTGGAGGTAAGTGGGGATACCCGTTTCGACCGGGTTTTCAGTATTGCCGAAAACGCAAAGAAATTCCCGTTGGTCGAAAAATTTGCCGAAGGGGATAAAATATTCCTTGCCGGGAGCACCTGGCCAAAAGATGAAGAGTTGATCGAAAAACTAAGTTCCGAAGACCCATCTTTGAAAATCATTGTTGCGCCCCACGAAATCCATCCCGAAAGAATTGATTCGCTTGTCAAAAGATTTGCATCCCAAAAAGCACTTAGGTATTCCGAGGCAGGTGAAAAAGGTGTTTCCAAAGCTCAAATATTGATAATTGACGGAATGGGTTTTTTATCGGGCCTCTATCAATATTGCCATTTTGCGTACATCGGCGGTGGTTTTGGAAAAGGCATACATAATATCCTGGAAGCGGCCACTTTTGGCAAACCGGTGATTTTCGGACCCAATTACCAACGATTTGCCGAAGCGGTTGATTTGGTTAAGATGGAAGGGGCTTTTGTGATAAACAACAGTTCCGATTTAATCTCTATTTCAGAAAAGCTTCTAAATGATAATGGTACCTGGCAAAATGCTTCCTCCATTTGCAAAGAGTATGTGATGAAGGAAAAAGGCGCTACGGAACATATACTTTCAAAGATTTCGGAATTCATGTCCCAGCATTGACATACATCATTTTTCCCATTTGACTTGTCCTATTATTTCAATGATAAAGAGGTTTTATGTTTACATGCTTGTTTTTATTTTCCAGACGCTGGGACTTGGGGTTCATATTGCCCTTGCCGAAAACCATGTTTCTGAAAGGGACAGCCTAAAAAGGGAAATTGACAAAAACAAGGACAATGCCGAAAAATCAGAACTGTTCTATCAGTTGGCTCAATACTATTCCGGGGAAGATAAAAACGATTCGGCCCTTTTTTTGTACAATACGGCTTATCGGTTATTAAATGATACCCTGACAAATGAAGCAGATAAAATACTGAATGAAATCGGTCTTATTTACTATCATCAGGGTGATTTTGCCAATGCCCTCTCTTCTTTCAAAAAAGCCCTTCAAATCGTAATTATTATTGACGATTCGTCAATGGTTGCCCGGAGATATGGGAATATCGGGGTTATCTACGATCATTTGGGCGATTATGTGAAATCCATTGAATACTATCAAAAAGCCCTGGAAATTTTTGAGGGGCAGGATTTCAAAAAAGGGATGGCCTTTATTTACAATAATTTGGGGGTTGTTTCGGAAGAATTGGGGAATTCGCATAATGCCCTCCTGTATCATAAAAAAGCTTTAAAAATAAAAACAGGACTGAAAGATAAATCCGGGATGGGGAATTCCTTGAACAATATCGGTGTGGTTTATGAGCAGTTGTTGACAAATTATGATTCGGCATTGATTTATCATAAACGGGCCCTGGGGGTTTATGAAGCTTTGGGCGATAAGCGAAGGATTGCAATATCAATTGGGAATATAGGTGCAATTCACCTGAATGAACATAATATTGACAGCGCTGTTTTTTATTCTGAAAAAGCCCTCGAATTATCCAGATCGATCAGTGATGAGAATGGTATTTCCTCTGCCTTGCTCAACCTTGGAAAGGATTATTATGAAATGGAAGATTTTCAGTTGGCAGAGTCCTATTATCTTCAGTGTTTGAGAATATCCCAAAAAATAGGCAGTCGGAAAAGGATTACTGAAGTTTATGATGCCCTTGCCAAGTTATACCACAAAACACATCAGGACAGCAAAGCTTACAATTATCATGTTGATTTTTCTATGCTTAGGGATTCGCTTATCAATGAGGAAAACAACAAACAAATTGCCGAATTGAAAACCCGTTATGAACTTGAAAAAAAAGACAAGCAATTGAAAATGCTTTCGCATGAGAATTATCTGCAAAAGGAGAGCATTACCCATTATAATTTTTTATTGATAACCATATTTCTGATTGCTTCCCTGGTTTTGGTGATAGCTGTTTTGTTGATACGGCAAAGCCGTTT
>JAJRTT010000297.1 GCA_024278155.1 Bacteroidota bacterium
GCCTTGGTTTATTACCCAAAAGTCCCACGGATGGCACCACCATCTATACTGATCGTTTGTCCGGTAATATATTTTGAAACCGGAGACAATAACCAGGCAGCGATACTCCCAAATTCATTGGCATCTCCCATTTTCCCGACGGGAATATTGGATTCGTACCTTGTTTTGGCTTCCTCGATCGTGATACCTTCCACTTCGCTTCTCTTTGCAAACAACCTTTTTGCGGCATGGGTCTCATGGAAGCCGGGGGCGAGGATATTTAATGTAACCCCTTTTGTTGCAATTTCCTGCGATAGGGTTTTTGCAAATCCCACAACTGCCAGGCGCAATGAATTACTGAGTACGAGATTTGCTATCGGTTGTTTTGTGGATGAGCTTTCGATGTAAACAATCCTTCCGTATCCCTGCTTGATAAATATGGGCAAGATGGCTTTTGTGAATTCCACCTTCCAGCGCAAGATCGAGTTGTATGCGTTGTCCCAATCTTCCATTTCTGTTTCCAAAAAGGATTTTGCCGGTGGTCCGCCTGCATTTATCAGCACGCCATCCAGGAAGCGGCCGCCCAGTTTTTCCAATGCCTTTTGGATAGTTGCTGCTTTGCTGATATCGCCAACCACAATTTCAATTTGATCTGGAAACCTGTTTTTGAATGCGTTTAATTTTCCTGCACCCCTTGCAATTGCAATTATTTTGGCCCCTTCGTTTATTAAGTTCAGTGCAGCCCCATTTCCCAAACCTCCGGTAGCCCCGCAAACGATGAACAGTTTATCTTTAATTTTTAAGTCCATATTTAACAGTGTTTTTTATTGTTGATCCAGCTAAAATATAAATAATAAGAAAACGACTGGGGTTTGTCAACAGAATGTTATTCAAAAATAATCAAGTTATTATTGCTCGATTCCCGATGAAAATAATATATTTGCTATTTGAACATTTAATACGGTTCTTTTTTTTAGGATCAAAGTCCAACCCAATCTGTGAAGCCATGCACATGCCAGCAACAAATGACATTATAAATTTCATCCTTTTTTGCAATGCCCCTGATCCAATTTTAATATTGGATGCGAATGGAACCATAAAGGATTGCAATGCTGCACTTGAGGAAATATATGCATATTCAAAGGATGAATTATGTGGGAAGAAGAGTATTGACTTTTTGACCGAAGAATCAAAAGCGGTTTTTAAGGAGAAGTTCCCTTTGCTGAAAAATGGAGGTTCACAGGAAGGGGAAGTTGAAGTTGTTTCGAAAGAGGGTAAAATAATCCATTTATGGCGTAAAGGGGTTCCCATCATCGACGATGTCAATGGATTCTGTGGAGCTGTTATCTTTGATCGGGACATCACACTTAAAAAGCTTACGGAAAAGGAATTAAGGGATCAAAAAGAATATCTGGAGGGGAGATTCCAAGAACAGACCTCGCGGATACAATCGACCAATGAGGAATTGCAAGGCTTGATTGGGGAATTGAAGAAAACCAAAGAGAAGAACCTGAGTATCCTCCATGCCCTGCCCGATCTGCTTTTTATCCTTAACAAAGATGGAGAGTTCCTGGACTATAATTATGATGAACCGGATGCTTTATACGTGATGCCTGAAGTATTTATCGGTAAAAAGCTGATGGACATTTTGCCGGCCGAGGTTGCTGAACTCTCTTTTTCAATGATTCAAAAAACCTTAAGAACAAGGGAACTCCAGGCCTTTGAATATGAACTGGACATGGAAGGTGAACAGACTTCGTTCGAGGCCCGGATGGTTTATAAAAATGATTCCGAGGTTTTGGTGATCATCCGGGACATTACGGAACAAAACAGAACCCTTGAAAACCTGAACAAAAGCGAAAGTTTGTTCAGGACACTTGTAAACTCGACCCAGGAAGCGGTAATTGCCATAAACAGTAAAAGTGAAATCGTGATTTTCAACCCCGCTGCCGAAAAGATGTTTCAGCTATCGGTTGATGAGTTGCAAGCAGGAAACATCAGCAAGATTTTCCCGGATGATTACAAAGTGGAGCATGGCAAATGGGTTTCGGGTTATTTTAAATCGGGAAAGCCGGATGGCGCCATGGGCAGGACAATGGAATCGCGGGCCAGGCGAAATGATGGCAGTAGCTTCGATATTGAGATTTCGATTTCGCCCGGTGATCTGGAAAACGAGCGGATTGTTGTTGCGGTGATCAGGGATATTACCCTACGGAAAAAAGCAGAAAAAGCTTTGCTGGAAGCCAAGGAAAAAGCGGTGGAAAACGATAAGCTGAAATCGGCGTTCCTTGCCAATATGTCGCATGAGATAAGGACCCCGATGAACAGTATCCTTGGGTTTTCAAATCTTTTGCCCGAGGCCGAAACGGAGGAGGAGAGGGACGATTATATCAAAATCATTATCTCGAATGGGCATTTGCTCATGAACCTCATCAATGATATCATCGACATTTCAAAAATAGAGGCAGGGCTTACAAAGTCGTTCAATACATCTTTTCTTATTTCCGATAAAATGGAGAATATTTACGACCTGTTTTCCGTGAATGAAAAATGTGTTTCGGGAAAGGTGGAGCTTAAAATGAACGTACCTCCCGAATTGAAAAATGAAACATTGTTTACCGATAAAACAAAATTTAGCCAGATATTGATCAACCTTGTCAACAATGCCATTAAGTTTACTGAAGAGGGCGTTGTGGAATTTGGGTTCTCAAAAGTAGAAATCAACGGAAAACCAATAATCCGTTTTTATGTAAAAGATTCGGGGATCGGGATCTCCAAATCGGACCAGGAATTGATCTTTGACCGTTTCAGGCAGGTGGATGTCATAGATCGAAATGCTTACGGTGGAACGGGCTTAGGGCTTTCGATCTGTAAATCATTTGCTGAGCTTCTCGGTGGGGATATTCAGGTGGAGTCGGAAGAAGGGAAAGGCACGGTGTTTTTCGTTAGTTTGCCGGCCAGCGAAGCGGGCGCACCATTGCCCAAAGATATTTCCAAGCATGGGTTTACCGGGTTCTCAAACTGGCAGGGAAAGAAAATCCTTGTGGTGGAAGACAACGATGCGAATTATATGATCTTCAATGCTTATTTAAAAGAAACAGGCCTGGAGTTGCTCTGGGCAAAAACGGGCGAGGAAGCGGTTGAGTATTGTGAAAGAAACAATGCGATAGATTTAATCCTGATGGATATAAAACTTCCCGGCATCGATGGTTATGAAGCCACGAAACGAATCAGGGAAATTGGGAGAAAAACCCCAATTATCGCACAAACAGCTTATGCCATGGATTCAGACCGCCAGCGAAGTGTGGATGCCGGTTGTGACAACTTCATTTCCAAACCTATTTTAAAGGACAAGCTTTATAATATGCTTTCAAATTATTTGAATTAGGCTCTTAATTTGAAACTTTTGCCCCTTTATTTTGTTTAAAACTAAATGTTTTAAAATTGTTTGGAAGCAGTTATCTTTGCGGGCTTAAAACAATTTCAACATGCAGGAAACCATCTTGATCCTCGATTTTGGTTCACAATACACTCAGCTTATCGCCCGCCGGGTTCGTGAACTCAATGTTTTTTGTGAAATATATCCCTATAATTCTTTTCCTGAGATCACTTCAAACTATAAAGGGGTGATATTATCGGGCAGCCCGTTCTCTGTCCGGGACAAGGAAGCACCCGTTCCTGATTTATCTGATATACGGACGAAGCTCCCTTTGCTGGGTGTCTGTTTCGGGGCGCAGTTCATGGCCAAAGATTCCGGTGGCGAAGTGATGCCTTCAAAGATCAGGGAATACGGACGGGCCAACCTCGCTTTTGTCCAAAAGGAAAACCAACTGATGAAAGGGATGGCCAAAGGTTGCCAGGTGTGGATGTCGCACGGTGACACAATCCTCGGAATCCCGGATAATTTCCGGATTATCGCCAGTACTTCCGATGTGGAAGTAGCGGGTTATGAAATTGTGGGCGAACCCACTTATGGGATACAGTTCCATCCGGAAGTTTACCACACCACCGAAGGGATGACACTCCTCAGGAATTTTGTCGTTGACATTTGTGCCTGCCATCAAATCTGGACGCCCGAATCCTTTGTGGAAACCACGGTGAAGGAACTGAAAGAAAAGTTGAAGGGTGATAAAGTGGTTCTTGGGCTTTCCGGTGGTGTTGATTCTTCGGTATCGGCTGTTTTGCTCGACAAGGCCATTGGCAAAAACCTCCATTGCATTTTTGTGGACAATGGCCTGCTCCGCAAAGATGAATTTGAATCGGTCTTGGATTCTTACAAACACATGGGCCTGAACGTGAAAGGTGTCCGTTCGCAGGATAAGTTCTACGAAGCCCTGAAAGGGATAAGCGATCCCGAGAAAAAAAGAAAAGCAATCGGCAATACATTTATCGAGGTTTTTGACGAAGAGGCACACAAAATCCGGGATGTGAAATGGCTGGCACAAGGGACCATATACCCGGACGTCATCGAATCGAAATCGGTGAATGGGCCCTCGGCAACCATAAAATCACACCATAATGTGGGTGGTCTTCCCGATTATATGAAATTGAAAATCGTGGAACCGCTCAACACCCTTTTCAAAGATGAGGTGAGAAGGATAGGCAAATCCCTTGACATGGACACGGCCTTGCTTTCGCGCCACCCGTTTCCCGGCCCGGGACTCGGGATTCGTATCCTTGGCGATATTACCGAAGAAAAAGTAAGGGTTTTGCAGGAGGCCGATCATATATTTATCGAAGGCCTGAAATCAAACGGTTTATATGATAAGGTATGGCAGGCCCTGGTTGTTTTGCTGCCTGTTCAGTCGGTAGGGGTAATGGGCGATGAGCGCACTTACGAGAATACGGTTGCCCTCCGGGCAGTTGGGTCCACTGATGGGATGACCGCCGATTGGTCGCACCTTCCCTATGAATTTCTTGCCAGGGTTTCGAACGATATAATAAATAAGGTAAAAGGCGTTAATAGAGTGGTATATGATATTAGTTCCAAACCACCGGCCACCATTGAATGGGAGTAAGTTGATGTCCGCAAAACCTGTTGAGATAAATTACTTGATAGAACAAAACACTTTAAATATGTTGTCAGATGACGGGTGTCGGATGTCAGATGTGAAAAAATAACAAATTCAGTATGACCAGAAATAATTTCATCATTACAATAATAGCTTTTTTCTTTTTGATAATCACTTCGGAATTGCCTGCACAAACAAACCCGAATATCATCAAATCCGAAATCATCGAAACCATCGACAGTACAACCTATTACTTGCACTTTGTGAAAGATGGCGAAAGCGTGTTTGCCATTGCAAAAGTCTATGGGGTTTCAGTAAATGATGTTTTCAAGCACAATCCTGAATCCCGTACGGGCGTCCATGCCGGACAAGTCCTGAAAATCCCTTTTGAACAAAAGGAAAAGACACGGGCGAAGGATGAAACCACCCTTCGGAAAGATGAGGATTTTTTCTATCACATTGTCAAACCTCATGAAACACTTTATGGGATTTCAAAGGGTTACCGGGTGGAGATTGAAGATGTGAAAAGGATAAACCCGGGGCTTACAGAAAACCTGAAAGAGGGGCAAATGATTAAAATCCCTGCCTTGAAAAAACCGGGGATAAGTTATTTTGAAGAAGAATCTGACGAAACCAAGTTGCACACCATTGTCCAGGGCGAGACCCTCTATGGGATTGCCAAAGAGTACAATGTATCCATTGGGGAAATAAAAAACGCCAACCCGGGCTTGACCGGTGTACTTAGTGTTGGCACAAGTATTTTAATCCCAAACCAGATTGAAAAGGAAACCGCAAATGCTTCAGAAAACAAATCCGAAGCGGCAGATAGTTCAAAATACCATATAGTGGTGGCCGGGGAAACTTTGTTCAGGATCGCTAAAAACTATGCGGTGAGCGTGGATACTTTGAAAAAACACAATCCCGGCCTGAACGATGCGTTGTACATTGGCCAGAAAATAGTGATCCCCGATGCCACCGATTCAAGAAACTACATTGTACATGTCACGCACGAAAAGGAAAAGCTGAACAAGATCGCAAAGAAATATGATGTAAGCCTGTCCAGGATACAAAGCATGAACCCGGGTTTGAAAAAGAAGGTTCCGGGCGGACAGCAGGTGAGGATTCCCGTACAGCCAAGGAAAATAGAACAACCGAAAGATGATTTGGACAATGACAAGGAGGTGATTGCTGAAAATCCATGCGGTGATCTACAAATGGACAAAGAAGCGGTTTATAATATCGCCTTGATGATCCCTTTGTTCCTGGAGGAGCTGGACAGCCTTCTTGTTAAAGACCGTGTGGATATTTCCGAGCAAAAGGATTTGCTGAGTTTTAGGTTTATTCAATTCTATGAAGGATTGTTGATGGCCGTGGATTCAATGAGGAACCAGGGGATGAACCTGAACCTCTTTGTTTATGATGTGGACAATACCCCCGAAAAGATCAATAAAGTATTGCGGGCATCCGAGCTGGGGGGCATGGATTTGATCATTGGCCCTTTTTATAGTACGGGTTTTAAGCAGGTGGCGAAATTTGCAGAGACCTTCAACATCAAAATCGTGAACCCGCTGACATACCGCGAGGAAATAATCGTGAACCAGCCCAATGTTTTCAAGGTGCGGCCACCTTATAGCACACAGGCCGACCAGTTGGTCGATCATATTTTGAAAAAATACCCTTTGCACCATATCCTCCTCGTGAGGCATTATAAATACAAATACCAGTCGGAAGCTTCTTACATTAAAAACCGCTTGAACAGTGAGCGGAAAAAAGGGGTTTTTATTTCCAATAAATCGCTGTACGATGCCATAAAATCACACGAGGAAAAGGGTGTTAACAACGTATATTCCGAGAATACCTTGTTGGACAAACAATATATCAAATCCCATATCGACGATAGCACCTGGTTCAACAATACCGCAAAAGAAATCCTTTATTCCGCCGATAGCTTGAGGGGCTTGAGCCGAAACATCTCAAGGGCAAGGCCCAACCTTGTCATAGCCCTTTCGAACAAACGGGTATTCCAATACGATTTGCTTTCGCAGTTCAATAAACTGGCCGAGGACAACTCCATTTCCCTCGTGGGCATCCCCAAATGGGACGAACTGGAGAAACAGGAAGCAGCGCATTTGATCAATCTGAACTTCCAATATTTCTCCCCTTCCTTCATCGACTATTCCGATAAACTGAACCAGGAATGGATACGGGAGTTCAGGGACACATATCATACAGAACCCTCTGAATCAAAATATGCCTTTGATGGTTTTGATATTGGCTGGTATTTCCTGAATGCCCTTTACCGGTATGGAAGGGATTTTGAAAATTGCATCCCCGGATTTGATATCCACCTGATCCAGACCCATTTCGATTTTGAACAAAACCCGCCCAATGGTTTCCAGAATACCCATTGGAACCTGCTTAGGTACAATGGGTATAAGGTGGTTAATGATAAGCTTTGATAAATTCTTAAATGGCTGCAATTTATTGTACTTCTTATTTTGGCATAGCGAATTCTGCCATATTTTTGTTAATGGTTTTCTACCGTATAATCCCAAAAACC
>JAJRTT010000298.1 GCA_024278155.1 Bacteroidota bacterium
AACAAGACCGAAGGTGGCGATGAATAACCCGGATCGTTTTTTACCATTAAAAAACCATTGTCGAAATGATCCACATTGTTGATAAGATAGATGGAACGGTAATATTCGTAATTGTTAAAATATTTATTGTGGTTCCTAACTTCTTCAAAATCGGAAATTGCTTCAAAAAAACCATCGAACAAATATCCTTCGGGGACAAAAACCTTGGAAACACTCCGGCATCCCAAACCAAAATACATGAAAATATCATGGCCCAGGTTTTTCAAATCTCCTTTGGTTTCATTTCCTATTAACACGGCAACGCCGCTCCTGTTTTTTCGGATTATATGGGGATATTTCCCAAAATAATATTCAAAATACCTTGATGTATTGCCGCTTCCCGTTGCAATGATTGCATCAAAGCCCTGAAGCCTATCTGCCACAAGCTCAATACAATTTTCAAAACCAGGTTCGATATCAACCAATAAACGGGCAACTGCCGGCATCAAGACATTATCATCCGAAGAAAGCTTTGCCTGGATTTTATGTCCGGCCATCAATACGCACAAAAAATCATGAAACCCCACAAGCGGGATATTCCCGGCCATTACCGCCCCAACTGTTTTTTCGGGCCTCACCTTTGTCAAATCCGCTTTATAGGGTTCTATCCATTTCAGGATATCTTCTTCATTCAGGCTTTCACCAAGAGCTGATAAAGAATATCTTATATTTTCCTCAATGAACCAGGGGTTTTTTGTTCTGGCCTCTTTAATCGCCTGTTCAAAATAGCCGTTACCAATCCCAGATTCATTGCTGTTTCCTGAAAGCACCAAACCAAGTTTCACAAATGCGCGTACCCTCTTTTCAAGTTTTACCATATATTCGTTCCAAATTACGTTGGCGGCAAAATTAATATTCTCTTTTGGTATATATATCACAAGATTATTATATTTTTGCCTTCATTCAGAAAAAACAGAGATTTATTTTAATTCACTTAAAAATATAGAGAAATGAAAAAACATAATTTTTATGCAGGGCCTTCGATCCTACCTCAATACACCATTGAAAACACAGCCGCAGCAATCAAGGATTTTGCGGGCATGGGTTTGTCGTTGATGGAAATATCCCACCGTAGCAAACAATTCGTGGCCGTAATGGACGAAGCCCAGGCATTGTTCAAAGAACTTCTCGATATTCCCGAAGGTTATTCGGTGGTTTTCCTTGGAGGAGGCGCCAGCACACAGTTTGCCATGATCCCTTATAACCTTATGAACAAAAAGTCCGCCTACCTTAACACAGGGGCATGGGCGAAAAAAGCCATCAAAGAGGCCAAATTATTTGGTGAAGTGGATGTGGTCGCCACTTCCGAAAAGACTACTTTCAACTATATTCCCAAAGGATATACCATCCCAACGGATGCAGATTATTTCCATATTACAACCAATAACACAATTTATGGGACAGAAATCAGAAAAGATATTGATTGCCCGATCCCACTGGTTGCCGATATGTCATCGGACATTTTCAGCCGTCCGGTCGATGTTTCCAAATATGCAATGATTTATGGCGGTGCCCAGAAAAACCTTGCTCCAGCCGGTGTTACCTTTATCATTGTCAAAAATGACATTTTGGGCAAAGTTGACCGGGCCATTCCCACCATGCTCAATTACCAAACACATATTGATAAGGGCTCCATGTTCAACACACCTCCGGTAGTACCTGTTTATGCTGCGCTGCAAACATTAAAGTGGCTGAAGGACAATGGTGGCATTGCTGCAATGGAAAAGAAAAACATTGAGAAAGCACGATTGCTTTATGATGAAATCGACAGGAACAAATTGTTTGTGGGCACTGTTGCCGAAGAAGACCGCTCCTTGATGAACATCTGTTTTATCATGAAAGAGGAATACAAAGACCTGGAAGCCGATTTCTTCGATTTTGCCACTTCCAAAGGGATGGTCGGGATAAAAGGCCATCGTTCCGTGGGCGGTTTCAGGGCATCGACCTATAATGCACTTCCAAAAGAAAGCGTGGGAGCATTGGTGGCCGCAATGAAAGAATTTGAAAATTCACATTAAAACAAACTAAAATGACAAAAGTATTAGTTGCAACCGTTAAACCCTTCGCACCCGTTGCAGTGGACAATATCCGTGAAATAGTGACAAAAGCGGGATATGCCTTTGAAGTACTCGAAAAATACGGATCCCAGGACGATTTCAAAAATGCCATTTCCGATGCAGATGCTGTAATCATTAGGAGCGACAAAGCCACCAAAGAGGTGATCGAGGCAGGGAAAAACCTGAAAATCATCGTACGGGCCGGTGCCGGGTACGACAATATAGACTTAGAGGCCGCAACCGCAAACAATGTCGTGGCCATGAACACCCCGGGACAGAATTCAAATGCCGTGGCCGAACTTGCACTCGGGATGATGGTTTTCCAGGCACGTAACCAGTTCAACGGAAAAGCAGGAACGGAGCTGAAAGGGAAAAAAATAGGGATCCACGCTTATGGTCATGTTGGCCAACTCGTTGGGAAGATTGCCATGGGCTTTGGAATGGAGGTTTATGCCTTCGATCCGTTTATCCCAAAAGAAAAAATTGAGAGTATGGGCGCAAAAGCCGTTGATACAGTAGAGGAACTATATTCGACCTGTCAGTATATTTCATTGCACATCCCAGCAAACGAAAAAACAAAAAACTCGATCAATTCCGGGTTACTGTCCCTGATGCCCGAAGGCGCAACCCTTGTGAACACTGCCCGGAAAGAAGTTGTTGACGAAGAAAGCCTGCTCACGATATTTGAAGAAAGGCCCGATTTTAATTATCTCTCCGATATCGCGCCCGACTGCAAAGATGAAATTGCCGAAAAATATGAGGGCAGGTTTTTCTTCACCCCGAAAAAGATGGGGGCACAAACCGCCGAAGCGAACATCAATGCAGGAATCGCAGCTGCGACCCAAATTGTGGGCTTCCTTGAAAAAGGGGATACCCGTTTTAAAGTCAACCAATAAATTACCGAATATGGAAAATCAAGGAGGGGAATAAAAACCCTGTTCCCCTCCCGGCATTTTTTATTCCCATTTAACAAGATTGCAACAACCAAAGAACTTATTTTTAATCTTAAAAGAACCGACTTATGGAAAACGACTCTACTAAAAATGTAACTTTCTTCAGATTTGAGGACTTACGGATTTATCACAAATCGCTTGATTATATTGATTGGGTATATAATGCAACCATGCTTTTCCCTGATGAACACTCAAGGGATCTCAAATCGAGGTTTATTGCGGCATCGCAAGCTATTTCATTGTACATCGCCGAAGGCTCGGCCCGGAATAAAAGCCAGTTTGTTTATTACCTTAAAATGGCCAAAAGTTCGGTGAGGGAATGTGTGGTTTTCACGAGTGTGGCCGAAAAACAAAACTATATGACGGAATCCATGATTGAAGAATCGAGGAACCAATTGATGGAAATGACAAAAATGCTGGGTGCCTTGATCGGCTCCTTACAAAGGACAAACGGCAGTTACAACAAACCAAGCAAGCGTGAGGAAGCTGTAAATGGAAATGAATATACGCCATCCGAACCCATTGAGATCAGGAATTATTAGGCCATGACCTCCCAGTTCCCGAACTGCCTCGCAGCGGTATGCACACTGGAAACGTCAAGTGCAATGGACAACAACAATATTAAGAATATCAACAAACCATAAAAAAATGGCAATATTAAAAGCATTCAAAGGATTAAGGCCACCTGCTGATTTGGCCAAACAAGTTGCTTCGCGCCCCTATGATGTACTAAACTCGGATGAAGCACGTGAAGAAGCAAAAGGAAATGACCTGTCCCTTTTGCATATCATCAAACCGGAAATTGACCTTTCCCCTGAAATTGATGTTCACGATGATGTGGTTTATCAAAAAGCAAGGGAGAATTTTGACAAGTTCCAGGAAAAGGGATGGCTGGTCCAGGATAGCGAAGACTACCTTTATATATATGGACAAACCATGTTCGGGAAAACCCAGTATGGGATTGTGGGTTGCGCTTCGGTAGATGACTACCTGAACAATGTGATCAAGAAGCATGAACTCACACGTCCTGACAAAGAAGAGGACAGGATGAAACATGTACGAATCAACAATGCCAACCTGGAACCGGTTTTCTTCTCCTACCCTGCCCATGAGGAAATGGACAAACTTATCAAGGACTTTGTGTTGAACAATGCCCCCGAATATGATTTCGTGGCCGATGATGGTGTAGGACATCATTTTTGGGTAATAAAGAATTCGGATACTATCCAAAAAATTACAGGTTACTTTGCTGAAATCCCCAGCACTTATGTTGCCGATGGCCATCACAGGACAGCGGCGGCTGCCCTCGTGGGAAAAGAAAAGAGGGCCGCAAACCCAAACCATACAGGTAATGAAGAATACAATTTCTTCCTTGCCGTTCATTTCCCCGATGACCAATTGACCATCATTGACTACAACCGTGTGGTAAAGGACCTTAACGGGATGGCCAATGACGAATTTATCGAAAAGCTGGGCATTTCCTTTGATATTGAAGAAAAAGGGGCTGAAATGTTCAAGCCCGAAAGCCTGCACAATTTCAGTATGTACCTTGATGGAAAATGGTACTCGCTCACGGCAAAAGAAGGTACTTATAACGACCTTGACCCGATTGGCGTATTGGATGTTACCATCCTATCGGAACAAGTCCTGGGGCCTTTGCTCGACATACAAAACCTAAGGACATCACAAAGAATTGATTTTGTGGGTGGCATCCGTGGCCTGGAAGAACTGAGCAAACGCATTGACAGCGGTGAAATGAAGGTGGCTTTTGCCCTTTATCCTGTCTCCATGAAGCAATTGATCAATATTGCCGACAGCGGAAACATCATGCCTCCAAA
>JAJRTT010000299.1 GCA_024278155.1 Bacteroidota bacterium
CGTATGGGCATCACATTCAATTATCAATCTTACACCTTTGTCAAAAAACAGTTGAGCCCAAACATCATAGGCGGCATCGTTTTCGTCCTTGCCATCGTAATGGGGCCTCATGGGACGGTGGTATTGTGCCGCTTTCCAAATAACATTTGTATTTTCGTCAAGGTCGTTTTGCAGCCAGGCAAGTTGGTTGCCCGAAATGGAAACTTCCGTGTTCAAAGTATATATCCTGAACAGTTGGTCCCCAAATGTCGTTGCATAATAATAAGTTTCTGATGGAGTGTCGAAAAGGTTATAAACCACTTCATTGCTTTCGTGATTGCCCATGGTTGGGACTATTGGGAACATCCTTCCATCGTTTGCAATGGTATATTGCCAATCGTCCATCCAGTTTTTCCATTGGATGTCCGTATCGCCCTCGGTCATGTCTCCCCCAAACAAAATGGCATTTGGTTTTAACTTTGAAACAAGGAGGTTGGCCCTTTGCCTGGGTGGACGGTTGGTTCGCGAATCGCCGCCGGTAATGATCGACAGGCGGCTAAAGTCATTGGGCGAGGTCATGAACCAAAAACGCTCGCTCGTCCCTTCGCTGTCATGGATCACAAAATAGTAGGCTTTGTTTGCCAACAAACCCGTTAGCCTTGCAAATTTATTGTTCATCCCACGGTAGGAAACGGAACGGTCAACCTCATTTGCAAAGGCATACAAAGTGTAGTCGCTTCCATGATCGACCGTGTCGTAAAACACAATCGGGCTATTTCCGGTAGTTTGGTTCCAGCCGATGGTAATCGTGCTGGCCGGGTCATTGGTCAATATCAGCCTGTATTTTTCGTTTCCCGAAAATAACTGGCCAATCGTAAGGAGTAAAATGGACAAGAAACCGAATTTCATCATAATCCTAAAAGTTGATTGTAAAGCGGAATTCCATATGTTCTTTGGCTGAACAGGCCCAGATGGATAAATTCCGCAAAAACCAGTAAACCCGTTCGCTCAGTATAAGAGAAAGATCAAACCCCAAAGTTAAACAATTTCTGAATGCTGGGGTTTTGTAGCGTGTTTTAGGATGTGCGACAAATTTGAAAACTCCCTTCAAGGAACTTAGGGGAAAAAAGTGCAATTTGTTGTTCACATATCTTTCGACCTTTGATAAATCTTCCCTATTTTTGTGATGAATTTTTTTATTCGCTATTTAACCTGTTTCCCCTTTAACCCATTTTCCAATGAAAATCCAATATTGTTCCGACCTCCACCTGGAATTTCCCGAAAACAAAGAACTCCTGAATCGAAACCCATTGCCTGTCATGGGCGATATTTTGGTTTTGGCTGGCGATATTGTGCCGTTTGCAATAATGGACAAACACAAGGACTTCTTCGGCCATCTTTCCGATAATTTTGAACAAACCTATTGGATACCGGGCAACCACGAATATTATCATTTTGATATTGTCGATAAATGTGGTGTGATGAATGAAAAAATCAGGGGCAATGTTTCACTGGTAAACAATATTTCCATTGTACATGATAATGTGAAATTGATATTTTCCACCCTTTGGTCAAAAATCAGGACTGCCTATCAATGGCAAATAGAAAGGGGGATGAGCGATTTTCATGTAATCAAGTACAAGGGGTTCCGGTTTTCGTCCGAGAGGTTTAACCAGCTCCATCTCGAAAGCCTGAAGTTTGTCGAAAAGGAATTGAACACAGAACGAAAAGGAAAAACAGTTGTGGCAACGCACCATGTACCTACTTTGATGAACTACCCTGAACAATACAAAGGGGGTGTATTGAACGATGCTTTTGCTGTGGAACTATTTGAATTGATCAGGGCAAAGGGACCGGATTATTGGATTTATGGCCATACCCACCACAATACACCAAGTTTTGATATTGGCAATACGCGAATGTTGACCAATCAATTGGGATATGTGAAATATGGCGAAAATCAATTTTTCAATAAAGGGAAGTATGTAAACGTAGCTTGAATTGAGGAAACCTGCAAAAACTCTTACGGGGTTCTCGATATTATCATTTTTTATCTTTACTTAACATGCAGCAATACGTTTTTTGTTTTGCTGCCCCTTTTGTATTTTCCTTACTTTCGTTTTTTAAAACTTGCGCTATGAAAAAACTTGATTTGAAAATAGTCCGTAACCATTTTCCCGCCCTTGACAATGATTGGGCTTTCTTTGATAATGCTGGCGGATCACAAACCGTAAGGATTGTGGGCGAAAGGATTCAGGACTATCTTTTTTCAACAAATGTCCAGTTGGGGGCTACTTATGAGGTATCACAGCAATCAGGCGATAGGGTGATTGAGGCTCAGCAAACCTGGGCTGAAGCAATTCATGCAAAGTCTAAGTCGGAAATAGTTTTTGGGCCATCCACAACAGCCTTGATACGGAACCTCGCACTCTCAATGGTTCAGCAGTTTCATCCCGGAGATGAAGTCATCGTTGCAAATTGCGACCATGAAGCAAATATTGGCCCTTGGATTGGAATGGAAAAACTGGGCATTCATGTGAAAATATGGAAAATCGACCCGGAGACTTTTACCCTTGATTTGGATGAATTGAGAAAGCTGATGACCGAAAAGACACGTTTGGTTGCTTTTACACATGTCTCCAATATTTTAGGGACGATAAACCCCATAGGGGAAATTACCCAAATAATCCATGAACATGGTGCAAAGGTTTGTGTTGATGGCGTGGCTTACGCACCTCACCGTCTGGTGGATGTGCAGAAATGGGATGTGGATTTTTATGTGTTCAGTTTGTACAAGGTTTACGGGCCTCATTTTGCACTGATGTTCGGAAAGCGGGAACATTTGAAAGAGTTGCCGGGGATCAATCATTTTTTTATTGGAGAAAATGAAGTCCCGTATAAATTGCAACCGGGAAGCATGAATTATGAACTGAGTTGGGGCAGTACCGGGATAATCGAGTATTTTGAGGATATTTATTCCCGGCATTTTGAGGATAATAAATTGCCTTTGCATTAAAAGTTGAAAATGGTATTTTCCCTGATTGCCTCCCATGAAGAAACCCTTGTCAAACCCCTTATCGGGTTTCTTGATAGTAGAGAAGGGATAAAAATAATAGGGGGAAATACTTTTGATAA
>JAJRTT010000300.1 GCA_024278155.1 Bacteroidota bacterium
GGACAGGAACAAGAAAACGAAAATCAATTTTGTTTTTTTCATATTTTTTATTTTTTTCCTGGTGAATTACTCATCTCGAAAACAATCTCGCCTCCATTTATTATCTGTTGATGAGACAATAGTGTACCTTTGATAATTATTCCGTTAACAGAAACACTTTTCACATATATGTTTTCTTCACTTTGATTATTCGCTTTTATTGTCAACATTTTTCCATTATTCAAGTGTATTGCTGCTTCTTTTACTAAGGGACTTCCCAGTGCATAGTATGGCGAACCCGGAGTAACGGGATAAAACCCTAACGAACTAAAAACATACCATGCACTCATTTGGCCTGCATCATCATTCCCGCATAAACCGTCAACCGTAGGGGCATACATTGAATTCATAATCATACGTACACGTTCTTGTGTTTTTTCCGGATAATTTGTCCAATTATACAAATATGGAATATGATGTCCAGGCTCGTTACCATGAACATAGGCCCCAATTATTCCATCACGCGTAATATCCTCATGATTAGCAATATATTTCTCATCTATTTCAATGGTAAACAGCGAATCCAAATGTTGTGCAAAACGTTCTTTTCCACCCATCATAGTTATCATTTTATCAATATCTTGTGGCACATATAATCCATAATTCCATGCATTTCCTTCTATAAATCCTTGTCCATGTGTATCCATTGGATCAAAGTCTTTTCTGAAAGTTCCACCTGCTAATTTTGGCCGCATAAAACCAATTATTGGATCGAAGACATTGTTATAATATTGAGAACGATTCAGAAATGTTTTTTCTACAGAAACATTACCAAGCTGTTTTGCCATTTGTGCAATACACCAATCATCATAAGCATATTCAAGTGTTTTGGACACAGACGAGTGGCTTTTATCATCAGGAACATATTTGTAATCCAAATAATCCCCCAAACCATCAAAATACCTTACATTGGCTGTGTTTACAGAAGCCAGCAAAGCTCGTTCCTGGTTAAAATCACCAACATTTTTAACCAAAGCATCTGCAATTACTGAGGTTGCGTGATAACCAATCATGCACCAATTTTCATTTGCATAATGACTCCAGACAGGTAACATATTATGCACACTTTCATCATGATGTGCCAACATGGATTTTATCATGTTGTTGTTTCGTTCGGGGTGAATTATATTAAAAAGAGGGTGCAACGCCCTGTATGTATCCCAGAGGGAAAAAACAGTATAGTTGGCAAATCCTTCTGATTGATGAATATTTTGATCTAAACCCCTGTATTGTCCATCAACATCTTCATACAAGATAGGAGAAAGATTAGTGTGGTACATTGCTGTGTAGAAGTTTATCTTGTATCCTTCACTCAATGTGGTCGCTTCAATTTTAGAAAGCTCTTTATTCCACATAGCTTTTGTCTCTTCATGTGTTCTATTAAAATCCCAATGTGGAATTTCAGCCTTTAAATTCTCCAAAGCCCCGGCAGTACTTACCGAAGATAAGGCAAACTTAACATTGATTTTTTCATCTTCGTCAGTTTCAAAATTAAAGAAAGCACGAATATTCTTTCCGGCCATCTCTGGAAAATTTTCGCTCTGATTAAAGCGTCTGTAAAAACCATCGTATATTATATCATCATATTTTTTGTGGCCATAGCTTTTGATAGGTTTAGAAAACACCATTGCAAAGAAAACCTTTCTTGTCCTGGCCCAGCCTTTTGTTTGGCGATAACCTGTAACCAATGAATCATTTTCTACCCTAACAAACGTCCAAACATTTTTATTGTCATAATAGTACACATTGTAAACCATATCTAAAATGATATGTACCTCATCTGATTTAGTAAAAGTGTATTGGTGGAAACCAACACGCTCACTGGCCGTAAGTTCAGCCTTAATATTATAGCTGTCCAAATCTACTTTATAATAACCTGGAGAAGCTTCCTCTTTGTTGTGTGAAAAATAAGAGTAAAACCCTTTACCTCCTTTTTTTGTTTCCAGAGGATCAAGTACTAAGTCCCCAATGGTTGGCATAAGGAGAAAGTCACCCAAGTCAGAATGACCCGTGCCGCTTAAATTGGTATGGGCAAATCCAATAATAATTGAATCGCGATATTGATAGCCCGCACAATATTCATATGTTTTACCATTGTATTTACCATCCTCCAAAAACATAACTTCAAAGTTAGTTTGTGGACTTAATTGTACCATTCCAAAAGGTGCGGTAGCACCCGGGAAAACATGCCCCATTTTACTAGTTCCTATAAATGGGTTCACATATTGGGTGAAGTCTGTTTTCGTTTTTTCGGCAATGCCATACTTTGAATTGGGTTCCTGATTATTACAGGATATTAAAATAATCAGGCTTAAAAATAAAATAACCTTTTCATATTTTCAGAAATTACACCAAACTGGTATGTATCCACCTCCTTCATACATTGAGATCTTTGCAAGGAAAACCATGTTTAGGACGCTTATTATCATTTTTTTTAACGGGGTAGATCCGATTGCTAAAGTAGATATTTATTTCGGTTCCTCGTCAATCGATAAATCCGCATTGGAAAATGGTTTAATATGGCAATTGCCATGGCACGGGACAATGCCGCACTATGGAAGGCCGCCAATCAACCACACCCCCGTCATTGCGAAAGTATTGGAGGGAAGGCATATGCGATGAAATGCAGAAGCAATCTGTCTGCTTTAAAAGACCGTTCAAACCAGTCAACCAAGAAAGAGCAGCCATAACCGCCAACAGATTGCTTCACTCCCCCACACAGTCCAACTTTTCGGTTCACAATGACGGGGGTCTATTTGTTTTTTGCCATTGCCGGGACAAAACCAACTATGAATGGGCACAATGCAAA
>JAJRTT010000301.1 GCA_024278155.1 Bacteroidota bacterium
TAACACATAACGCCTAACACATAACGCCTAACACATAACGCCTAACACATAACGCCTAACACATAACACATAACGCTTAGCATCTAACACTTAAACGGAAGTTAAAAATGAAAATAATAAACAGTTTTGAAGATTTGGAATGTTGGAAAGCATGTCGGGAAAGCAGGCAGTTTATCTCAGGGATAATTAAGAATTTCCCAAAGTTTGAACAATATGCGCTGGCTGATGGAATGAGAAGAGCTTCAAGATCGATTACTGAAAACATTGCTGAAGGATTTGGTAGGTTTCACTTTCAGGAAAATATTCAGTTCTGCAGAATTAGCAGGGGTTCTGTTTTTGAATTAATGGATCAATTGATTACAGCATTGGATGATAAGTACATTAGCGAAGAAGAATACAAAAGAGGAAGGGAGATGTTAGAAAAATCGAAAAATATACTAAATGGATATATAAAATATTTGCAGCAAGCAAAAGAACGGTCAAGGGGTAAGGGTTAGAGAGTTAATAGTCATGGGTTAAAATGTAAATATTTGGAAATACATAATGCGTAACCCATAACAAATTAACGCATAACAATTTCAACACATAACGCATAACAATTTCAACACATAACGCATAACAATTTCAACACATAACGCATAACAATTTCAACACGTAACGCATAACAATTTCAACACGTAACGCATAACAATTTCAACACATAACGCATAACAATTTCAACACATAACGCATAACAATTTCAACACGTAACGCATAACAATTTCAACATATAACGCATAACAATTAATGTTCTACTACTTGTTCACATATCTTGATGAAGCCTATAATGTCCCGGGGGCGGGGGTGTTTCAATACATCACTTTCCGGGCGGCGGCGGCGGTCATTACCTCGCTTGTCATTTCCATGTTGTTTGGGAAAAGGCTGATCCGTCTTTTGAACAAAAAGCAGGTGGGCGAGACCATTCGTGATCTGGGCCTTGCTGGACAGATGGAGAAGCAGGGGACACCAACCATGGGCGGCCTGATAATCCTTGGTTCCATCCTTGTCCCCACTTTGTTGTTTGCCAAACTGGACAACATTTACATCATCCTCATGCTCTTCACAACGGTGTGGCTGGGATTGATCGGATTTTTGGACGATTATATAAAGGTTTTTAAAAAGAACAAAAAAGGGCTGGCTGGGAAATTCAAAATCTATAGTCAGGTTATTTTGGGATTGGTAGTTGGTTTGGTGATGTATTTTAATGACAGCGTTGTTATCAGGGAGAAAATACCGGTTGGCACAAGTGTCCGGGTTGAAGGGGTATCAGGTCAAAACACTATTTCAAGGAATTTTTCGAAGGAAGCAAAGAAATCCACCAAAACCACCATTCCTTTTTTCAAGAACAATGAAGCCGATTATTCAAAGATACTTGCCTTCCTCGGTGAAGGATATGAAAAATGGGCATTTTTGATTTTTGTTCCCATCGTTATCCTGATTATCACAGCGGTTTCAAACGGGGCAAACCTCACAGATGGCATGGATGGACTTGCCACCGGCACCTCGGCCATTATCGGGGCCACCCTCGGTATCCTGGCCTGGGTTTCGGGCAATATCATTTTTGCCGATTACCTCAATATCATGTATATCCCGAATACGGGCGAACTCACGATTTTCATCAGTGCTTTTGTGGGGGCCGCCATCGGTTTTTTATGGTACAATTCCTTTCCGGCACAAGTGTTCATGGGCGATACGGGAAGTTTGGCCATTGGTGGGATAATCGCGGTTTTTGCCATCCTTATCCGCAAGGAGTTCCTGATCCCGGTTTTATGTGGGATTTTCCTCGTGGAGAGCCTTTCGGTAATTATGCAGGTAAGCTGGTTCAAATACACCAAAAAGAAATATGGGGCAGGAAGGCGGATTTTTAAAATGTCACCGCTCCACCACCATTTTCAGAAAATGGGTTACCCCGAACCAAAAATAGTCCAACGCTTTTTTATCGTGGGTATCATGCTGGCAGTAGTAACGATTATAACATTGAAACTGAGGTAATGGGTTTTGGAAAAGAAGCTGGTCATATTGGGTGCGGGGGAAAGCGGGACAGGTGCAGCGGTTTTGGGATTAAAGAAGGGATTTGAGGTTTTTGTTTCTGACAAAGGCACGATAAAAGATAAATACAAAGACGTTCTTTCACAGTATGAAATAGATTTTGAGGAAGGAGAACATTCCATCGAAAGGATCTTGGGTGCCGATGAAGTGGTCAAGAGCCCGGGGATCCCCGATACGATTGCATTGATAGGGCAATTGCAGGAATTGAAGATCCCGGTGATTTCCGAAATAGAGTTTGCGGCAAGATATACAAATGCAAAACTGATTTGCATAACGGGCAGCAACGGGAAAACCACGACCACATTGCTTATCTGGCATATTTTGAACAAGGCCGGGTTGAATGTGGGGCTTGCAGGGAATGTGGGGCAAAGTTTTGCGTTTCAGGTAGCCGAAAAGGATTTTGACTTCTATGTTTTGGAGATCAGCAGTTTTCAACTTGATGGCATGTTCGGTTTTAAGGCCGATGTTGCAATATTGCTGAACATCACGCCCGACCATCTCGATAGATATGAATATAGTTTTCAAAATTATGCTGATTCAAAGCTTAGGATTGTCAGAAACCAGACCAAATCGGATTTCCTGGTTTATAATGACGACGATCCGGTCATAAAGCTTGAATTGGAAAAACGAAAACCAATCCAGGAATTGATCCCTTTCTCAATTGAACACAAAATAAAAAACAAAGGGGCCTTTTTAGAAGGCAATAATTTAATAATCAACACACAACCAAACTTAATTACAATGACGTTAGAACAATTAGCGCTTCAGGGAAAACACAACATTTACGATTCAATGGCGGCTGGTGTAGCTGCAAGTCTTTTGGGCATCAGGAAAAAAGTTATTTTGGAAAGCCTGTCCGATTTTAAAAATGTTGCCCACCGGCTTGAATATGTTGCCCGTGTCCACGGGGTCGAGTTTATCAACGATTCAAAGGCCACCAACGTAAATTCCACATGGTTTGCACTGGAAAGCATGAATACACCGGTCATTTGGATAGCTGGCGGAATCGACAAGGGGAATGATTATTCCATCCTGAAAGACCTTGTGGCCAAAAAAGTAAAAGCAATTATTTGTGTAGGAAAAGATAATACAAAGCTTGCCGAGGCTTTTGGGGATGTGTTGGACGATATTTTTGAAACCACCTCTATGGATGATGCCGTGAGGTATTCGCTGGCCCTGGGCAAAAAGGATGAAACGGTATTGCTTTCGCCTTCTTGTGCAAGTTTTGACCTGTTCGAGGATTACGAAGACCGTGGCAACCGGTTTAAAAAGGCCGTCTCGGAACTGTAAATAGCGACTATCAACAAGCGAATGGCAAATAGCCTCACGTTGATTAAAAAATATTACGAAAAACAAAACGAAATGGATTTCATTTTCAAAAAAGTTGGAGGGGATAAAGTCATCTGGTCGGTGGTTTTCGTCCTTTATGTTTTTTCCCTTCTTGCGGTTTATAGTTCCACCGGGACGCTCGCCTATAAATACCATGGCGGCAATACCGAATACTATATGCTGAAGCAATTGGTTATCCTGGTTTTGGGGTTTGGCCTGATGTACCTCGTGCACCGTATCAATTACACCTATTTCTCAAGGATTTCACAAATCGCACTTTATGTGGCCGTGCCCCTTTTGTTGATTACTTTGTTTGTGGGTGTTAACCTGAACGATGCACGTCGTGTGTTGCCACTGTTCTTCGGGCTTACTTTCCAGACTTCCGATTTGGCGAAGCTGGCACTCATCATGTACCTCGCACGTTTGCTCACAAAGCGTCAGGAAAACATCAAAGATTTTAAGGCGGCCTTCGTCCCTATCATGGCACCGGTGATCATTGTCTGTTTCCTGATTTTGCCGGCCAACTTCTCAACAGCTGCAATTTTATTCACGACAAGCTTGGTAATCATGTTTATCGGAAGGGTGAACCTGAAACATATTTTTTCCATCATCGGAATTGGGGTAATATTTTTAGTGATGATGGTTTTGATTGCCCAATCAAGCCCGAAATTATTGCCTCGGTTAAGTACCTGGGTCAGCCGGATTGAAAATTTCAAAAGCGGGGACAGTAATGCGGAGGAAAATTATCAGGTGGAACAGGCAAAAATAGCTATTGCTTCAGGTGGTATTGTAGGGAAAATGCCAGGTAACAGTGATCAGCGGAATTTTCTGCCGCATCCCTATTCTGATTTTATTTATGCCATTATCATTGAAGAATATGGGTTGATAGGAGGCGTGGTCATACTACTTCTCTATCTTATTTTGCTTTTCAGGGCAGTGAAGATCGTTACCAAAGCCCCCGGGAATTTCGGGGCGTTCCTTGCCATCGGGATTGCATTCAGCCTGGTTTTTCAGGCGCTGATAAATATGGGCGTTGCCGTTCATCTTTTGCCCGTGACCGGACAAACCCTTCCTTTGGTGAGCATGGGAGGGACATCATTGTGGTTTACCAGTATTTCCATCGGGATTATATTGAGCGTAAGCCGTGAAATCGAAAAAAAACCAAATTTTACAAATGAACTCGCAACAGCTTAGGGTAATCATCAGCGGTGGAGGGACCGGGGGACATATTTTCCCGGCAATTGCCATTGCGAACACCTTGAAAAAAAATGTGGGCGATTGTGCGATTTTGTTTGTGGGTGCATTGGGCAAAATGGAAATGGATAAGGTGCCGGCCAGCGGGTATGAAATAAAAGGTCTGTGGATAAGTGGCCTGCAAAGGAAACTTACATTGAAAAACCTTTCGTTCCCATTTAAGGTGATTTCCAGTTTATGGAAAGCAAAGAAAATTATCAAGGAATTCAATCCCGGGATAGTTGTGGGTGTGGGAGGTTTTGCCAGTGGCCCAACTTTGCGGGCTGCTACCTCTTTGAAAATCCCTGCCCTTATTCAGGAACAAAATTCCTATCCGGGGATCACGAATAAAATCCTTTCCAAAAAAGTGGAAAAAATTTGCGTGGCCTATGATGGGATGGAGAAGTTTTTCCCGAAGGGGAAAATCGTAAAAACAGGGAATCCGATCCGCAATGAAATGGTTGAAATCGAAGGGCTGAAAGATGAGGCTATCCGGTTCTTTGATTTGAAAGAAGGCAAAAAAACGCTGCTGATTGTGGGGGGAAGCCTCGGTGCTTTATCTGTGAATAAAAGTGTTCACCGGCATTTAGGTCTCCTTGCCGAAAATGGTTTGCAGCTTATTTGGCAAACGGGAAACTATTATTACGAAACGGCAAAAGCTGAAGATGGTGAAAATGTGAGGGTGATAAAGTTCATCAATAAAATGAACATGGCTTATGCTGCCGCCGATATTATTGTTTCACGTGCCGGGGCAATTGCCATTTCCGAAATATGCGCAATTCAGAAACCTACTGTTTTTGTGCCGTTGCCCTCGGCTGCCGAGGATCATCAGACAAAGAATGCCCGGGCATTGGTGGATAAAAATGCAGCTCTTTTGGTGAAAGATAGCGAGGTGTCAGAAAAACTCGGGGATGCTGTCGTTCGGTTATTGCAGGATGATGAACGTCAAAAACTGTTTGCCGAAAACCTGGGGAAATTGGCAATCAGGGATGCAGCTGATAGGATAGTAAATGAAATATTGAAACTCAACAACCAAAAATAAAATGAAAAATAACGAACTAAAAGTTTATGAAACATCCATTGAACTGGCCGAAGAACTTTGGGAATCGGTCAGTTACTGGAACAACACATCAAAAAACTCTGTGGGCAAGCAAATCATCAGGGTGATTGATTCTGTTACAACTGATTTGGGCAAACCAACCAAAAATCAGGACCCAACTTATTTGCCGGAAGAAGATGATCCCACAAGAATGAAAAGGGTACTCAACGACAGGGCAAGCAAATTGAGGAATTACATTAAAAAGAATACTTATTAAAATTTAGCTCAAATTAGTTATAAAATGAGGCAAACGAGTGGATGACATAAAGCTCCGTAGGAGCAAAATATTTGTAACCCTGCATGTAGCTTTGCGAAATGCGGGGATACACGAAATTAAGTAAATAGGTTTTGGCGGGATTTTAATCAAGACAAAACCAAAATCATGGATATAAGCAACGAATAGAACCATAAATTTTGAAAAACGGGCAAATACATAATATCTACTTTCTCGGTATCGGGGGCATTGGCATGAGCGCCCTGGCAAGGTATTATAATGCCCGGGGGGCAAATGTCAGCGGTTACGATAAAACCCCTTCGGATCTTACTGCCAGGTTGCAAAAGGAGGGGATTGCCATTCATTTTGAAGACGATGTAAACCAAATACCGGATAACCTGGATTTGATCATATATACGCCTGCTGTTCCAAAAGACCTGAAAGAATTTGTCCATCTGCACAATTCAACTATCGGTTTTTTGAAACGTTCGGAAGCCCTTGGACTTTTGACCAAAGGCTGGAAAACAATTGCCGTGGCCGGGACACATGGAAAAACAACCGTCTCGACTCTTATTGCGTGGTTGCTGAATCAATCTGAATTGGGTTGTACGGCTTTCCTTGGCGGAATTTCAAATAATTTCAAATCCAATTTGGTTTATTCCGAAAATGCAGATTGGATTGTGGCGGAAGCCGATGAGTACGATAAATCTTTCCTGAAACTTTTCCCTGATATCGCTTTGGTGACTTCCGTTGATCCAGACCATTTGGATATTTATGGTTCGAAGAACAGTCTCGTGGAGAGTTTTAAGGATTTTGTTTCCCAAACAAAAGAGGATGGGACAATCATAATAAAGCAGGGCCTGGATTTGGAAATCGATCCGGCGGGAAAGCGAAATGTAATCCGTTATTCCCTTCAGGAAAAAGCAGCTTATTTTGCAAAGGGCCTCGAACTGAAAAATGGTTTTTACACATTTGATCTGCAAACCCCACTGGGATTATTAAAGGATTTTACCCTTGGGATCCCAGGTTTGTTCAATGTGGAAAATGCCGTGGCAGCACTGTCGGTGAGCCTGGAGCTTGGTGTGGGCGAGGATAGCTTACGGCGTTCCCTGGCAAATTTTTCAGGAATCAACCGCCGTTTCGATATCCTGGTGAACAACGGGACAAAGGTGTATGTCGATGATTATGCACATCACCCGAAAGAGATAGAAGCGGTATTGCATTCGGTGAGGGGAATGTTCCCCGGTAAAAAACTCCTTGGGGTTTTCCAGCCCCATCTTTATTCCAGGACGAGGGATTTTGCCATGGAGTTTGGGATAAGCCTGAGTGCATTGGATGAACTTATTTTGCTGCCCATTTATCCGGCCCGCGAAAAACCGGTTGCCGGAGTGGATTCTGAAATGATTGCAAAACAGCTTGAAAACACATCGGTAAGTATTTGTGAAAAAGATGAATTGATTAATGAATTGAAGAAAAAGAAATTTGATGTGTTGATCACAATGGGTGCTGGTGATATTGACCGTTTGGTGGAATCGATAATTGAACTGATGGAAGATGAAAAACAAAGCACCGTAGGTGCGTAATATCAGTAGCCCCGTCCTTTAGGACGGGGATAAAATGGAATAAATGATTAATGGTTTTGACGGCCTGCCTGCACGTAGCCGTTTCGGCAAAGGCAGGGATTTTCGAGGTATGCCCTGCGCTTGTCGAAGGGTAGCCGAAAATCGTGACAAAACAGAATTCAAAAACAAATATAGAATTTTAAAAAATGAAACGTATTCTGAATATCACATTATGGATTGTAATAATGGCGGGTATTATGGTGCTTCTGAGTTTCATCAACGCAGAAAAAAAGAAAATCACCTGCAAAAGTTTTGACGTTGTAATCGAATACTACGATTCCGATCCCATGATCAGCCCTGGTTATGTAGAGAAGATTGTCTATTCCGATTTTGACAGCCTGATCGGGAAAAAGCTCTCCGAAATTGATTTGACCGCCATCGAGAAAAGGGTGAACGGGATTCCATTTATCCAATCGGCAGAAGTATATGCCTCCCTTTTTGGAAACATGAAAATCAATGCAATACAGCGCCAACCTATTTTAAGGGTAATAAATTCAAGGAATAAAAGTTTCTACATTGACAAAACAGGGGCTGCTGTTCCTGTGCGTTCCGGGTTTTCGTGCCGAACCCTTGTTGCCAGCGGAAACATAAAGCTTAACTATTCTGATCTGGAAAACCAAAACGAAGGAAAGGCTTCTGGCAAGGA
>JAJRTT010000302.1 GCA_024278155.1 Bacteroidota bacterium
GACGCTTATTTCATACTATGCTTTTTTTAAGGTGAAATACCACATAATAACACTCGGTTGCCAGATGAACATGTCGGACAGTGAACGGACACGGCCTGTCATTGAGCGCATGGGCTATTCATGGACCGACAATGAAGAAGAAGCCGACCTGCTTGGTGTCCTTGCCTGTTCGGTGAGGCAAAAAGCCATCGACAAGGTTTATTCACGGATACATAAGTGGAACAAGCGTAAGGACAGGCAAAACCTTTTGACTTTTCTTACCGGTTGCATTTTGCCTGCGGACAAAGTAAAATTCATGAAGCTTTTCGATATTGTGTTTCCCATGAGCGAGCTGCAACAATTACCGGAAATGGTTTCGCAATATGGTATCGTAACGCCTGTAAGCCTTCAGCACACACAAGAGAATATAGATTATAGGAATGATCGTTTAAAGGACTTAAAACAGAAAGCAGGTTCGCTGAAACTCAATGAACATATTTTTGATTTTTGGCATGTCGATCCTGAATACACTTCACACTTTGAGGCATTTGTCCCTATCCAAAACGGATGCGATAAATTCTGTACGTTTTGCGCAGTCCCCTATACCCGTGGCAGGGAAGTTTCCAGGCCGTCCAAAGAAATATTGGACGAGGTACAATCCTTGATCGATAGGGATTTTAAAAGTATCACCTTACTTGGACAAAATGTAAATTCTTATGGATTGGATAAAAACGGGGACGAAATCGGTTTTCCTGAACTATTGGAAAAAATAGGGAAATTGGGCAAAAAATCGGGAAAGGAATTTTGGGTTTATTTCACTTCGCCCCATCCTCGCGACATGACGGACGAGGTAATCGAGGTAATTGCGCAATACCCAAACCTTGCAAAACAAATCCACATCCCGGTACAGGCCGGCGACGACAAAATGCTCATCAGGATGAACCGGAAATATTCCGTTGATGATTTCAGGAAAATAATAAAAACCATCAGGGAACTGATCCCACAGGCCACCATTTTCACCGACATCATCGTTGGTTTCACGGGCGAAACGGACGAACAATTTGAAAACACCCGCAAGATCATGCATGAGTTTGAATTCAATATGGCCTATATTGCACAGTATTCCGTAAGGCCCGGGGCTGTGAGTTCGCGCTGGGAAGATGATGTGCCCGTGAAAACAAAAAAGCAACGCTTCCATAAACTCACCGAAGATCTTACCAGGGTTTCCCATGAACAAAACAAAAAAATGCTGGGGAAAACCTATCGTGTGTTGATAAGGGGAAAAGAACGGAACAAGAAATACCTTGCCGGGTTGACAGAAGGCAAAATCAATGTCCGTGTCCCATCTGCCGATGATTCATTGATCGGGAAAATCGTTGATATAAAAATAAATTCCGCTACGGAGTTTTCTGTTGCGGGGGAGATTGTATAAATTACTGTTCTAAAGATTGATTACTTTTGTGTTTGATAAATAACGTAATAAAATGGCACTGGCAATCAACATAGATGAATTGATCCATGGACGTGTCATCGAATGGGAGCGCCTGGAATTCAAGAAAGGATGGAACCCCGAAGATGTACTGCATACCTTATGTGCTTTTGCCAATGACATGAACAACTGGGGCGGTGGTTACATTATTATTGGTATTTCAGAAAATAATGGAAGGCCCGTGTTGCCACCTGCCGGGCTAAACCCAAGCCAGATTGACCGGATACAGGGGAAACTTACTGGCTTGTGCCATTTCCTTGAACCAAATTATTTGCCCATTTCCCAACCAGTATTCTTTAAGGACAGGCACATATTGGTTATTTATGCCCAAGCTGGGGATATGAGGCCTTACTCTGCCCCAGAATCCCTTGGTGGGAAAGGGTCGAAAAACAGGTTTTTTTATATCCGTAGTGGCTCAAGGACAATACGGGCCAGTGGGGACAACCTGCGTAGGCTTCAGGAATTATCTGCCCGCATCCCTTATGATGACAGAAAAAACTGGCAAGCCGAACTGAACGATTTAAACCTTGGGCTAATACGTGATTTTCTCCAAGAGGTAAAAAGTGGCCTGTTCGAAGAAAGTGTTACAAAGCCCTTTGCCGATTTGTGCAGGCAGATGGCAATTGCAAAGGGACCTGATGAAAACCTGCTGCCAATTAATGTTGGCCTGATGTTTTTCAGCCTCCAGCCACACCATTTTTTTCCAAGGGCATGGATTGAAATTGTATTGAGAAAAGATGAGGCAGGTAAAGATTTTGAGGAAAAATATTTTAAAGGGCCCTTGCACATACAACTGAAAGAGGCTTTGCGGTTTATCAAAACCAATGTGATCACCGAAAAAACGATTAAAGTTCCTGGCCAGGCAAAGGCAAATCGTTGGTTCAACTATCCTTTTGAAGCCGTGGAAGAAGCATTGGCCAATGCTGTTTACCACAAAAGTTATGAGATGGGCAACCCGATTGAAGTACAGATTTGGCCCGATAAAATTGAGATTCTGAGTTTCCCTGGCCCCATTCCACCTGTTAGTGCAAAAATATTATCCGAAAACAGAAGGGTGGTTGCCCGAGAGTATAGAAACCGCAGGGTTGGCGATTTCCTGAAAGAGTTACATCTTACCGAAGGCCGTGGAACCGGTATCCCTACTATCAGGAAATTCATGATGGTAAATGAGTCGCCCGAAGCCATTTTTGAAACAGATGAGAAATGTACTTATTTCTTAACAGTCCTTCCAATAAATGTTGAAGTAGGTAAGCTTCAAAGTACCCAAGACGGTGCCCAAGACGGTGCCCAAGACGGTGCCCAAGACGGCAGTATCCAAGATGTAAAACAAATTGATAAAATCCTAAAGTATTGCTTGAAATCAAAATCAATAATTGAAATATTGTTAAAACTTGGATTGTCAAACCATACAAAAAATTACAAAAAGCATATTGAGCCACTAATTGATAAGGGCTTCATAACAATGACCATCCCCGACAAACCAACAAGTAAAAACCAGATGTATGTTACTACCAAAAAAGGCAAAAAGGCAATTGGTAAAATTTAAACGAAAATGATTGAATTATTTTGCAAATGAAGAAACGTATTGCATTCAAGACCCTTGGTTGCCGCCTGAACATTTTTGAAACCGATGCACTGGTATCCCAGTTCCGCAATGCAGGATATAAGATTGTGGATTTTAACAAGGAAGCCGATGCTTATATTGTGAACACCTGTACCGTAACAAATCAAAGCGATAAAAAATCGCGGCAGGAAACCGGCAAAGCTTCACGTACAAATAGTGATGCGGTTTTGGTCGTTACCGGTTGCATGGCCACCAACCATAAAGAAACCCTGGAGAAAGAAGATAGGATTACCTATGTGGTGGACAACGAACAAAAGAGCGATATTTTCCATTTGCTCGACAGCCATTTCAAAGGGGAGATTATTTCGTCCGCTGATTTAAAACCCGATCGTTTTGGTTTTGATACCGTGGAAGAAGGCCTGCACACCCGCAGCCTGATAAAAGTACAGGATGGCTGCAATAACTACTGTACGTTTTGCATTGTGCCATTTGTAAGGGGGAAAGCGGTAAGCCGCCCATGGAAGGATATCGGGAAGAATATCAGGGAAGTTTTGGATAATGGTTTCAAGGAAATTGTGATAACCGGTGTAAATATTGGAAGGTACGATGCCGATGGGATGGATTTCGAAAATCTTATTGAAAAGGTACTTGCTATTCCCGGCGATTTCAGGGTGCGGATTTCCTCCATCGAACCGGAAGGCTTTGGCGATAAACTCTTCAATCTGTTTTCCCATCCCAAGCTTACGCCACATTTGCATTTGTGCATCCAAAGTGGCTCCGATAAAATTTTGATGAAGATGCGCCGCACCTATACCGTTGATGGTTTCAGGCAAATGGTAAACAAAATCCGCCAGCGTATCCCCGGTTTCAATTTCACAACGGATTTGATGGTGGGCTTCCCGGGCGAAACGGAGGAGGATTTCCAACTTTCGTTGAAAGCAGCCGAAGAATTTGGCTTTAGCCATGTCCATACCTTTAAATATTCTATTCGCAAAGGGACAAGGGCCGAACGTATGCCCGACCAAGTCCCTGAAAAGATAAAAACCCAGCGAAGTGCAATTGTGAGGGAAATCGCCGAAAAGAACAAGCGCAAATACCGCAGTTCTTTTATCGGAAAAACACAAAAGGTGCTGGTCGAAAAAATCGAAAACGGATTTGCCAGTGGTTATGGCGAGCATTATGTCCCCATAAAGTTCAAGGCAAACGAAAAGACAAGGACGAATGGATTTTCTTTGGTTAAAATAATTGATATTGAAAAGGGGGAAGATATGGAGTTGATTGGGGAGGTCTTGTGATTTGAATTTTTCAATAAAACTTAAAATCTGATTATACTTCTAAATATCTTTCCGTAATTTTGAACCCATAAAATAGTTCTATTATGCAAGCAAATATCCTACAGTTAAAAATTAAGTTAGAAAATATCAAACCGCCAATCTGGAGGAGGGTAGAGGTAAAAGACGATATTACGTTTTACGAACTGCACCATGTAATACAGATAGCCATGGGATGGTGGAACGCCCATTTATTTGAGTTTGAAGTGGGCGGTTACAGGATAGGGATAACAAATGATGATTGGGATACCGAAGGTACCCTGGAATCCAAAGAGGTAAAGCTTTCAAGGCTTCTTGACAAAGAAAAAATGAAGTTCGGTTATTTGTATGATTTTGGCGATAATTGGGAACATGAAATTATTGTCGAAAAAATATCACATCCAGAAAAGGGCAAAAGCTATCCAACGTGTATTAAAGGTAAAAGGAACTGCCCGCCCGAAGATGTTGGGGGATTTCCCGGATATATGTACATGCTTGAAGTTATCAGCGATAAAAACAACCCCGAACATGAAGATATGATGGAATGGCTGGGCGAAGAATACGACCCGGAATATTTCGACCTTAAGGAAACAAATGGTGAATTGCAGTTTATTATCAAAACCAAAAACTGGAACCCAAATTGATTGTCCACAATATTGTATTTTATACAAAATGGCCCGAAAGGCAATGACTGCTTTTTCTCACAACGAATGGCATTCACAATATTGCGAAGCAAATACCAAGTGTCGGATCCGTTTTAAACAAAACCGACATTTAATACGAAATAATTCATGAAGATCAATTTTTTTCGCAAGCCATTACCTTTATCCTTATTTTTGCACACTTTAATTTTTAATCATATTTCAACATGGAAATCACAGGAAGAATTATAAATAAACTGGATGTCGTTACCGGGGAAGGTAGGAATGGCCCCTGGAAAAAGCAGGATTTTATACTCGAGACACAAGACCAGTATCCCAAAAAAGTTTGTATTACCGTTTGGGGCGATAAAATAAACCTGGAAAGTTTTTCTGAAAATGAAGAAGTCACGGTAAGCATCAATGTGGAAAGCCGGGAGTACAACAGCCGTTGGTACACCGATGTAAAAGCCTGGAAAATGGAAAAAGCCGGAACCGGGAACAGTCAGCAACCCGACTTTGGAAACGTTCCACCAGAAGCAGCCCCACCACCTGAAATGGCGAGTGAGCCCACTGACGATTTACCATTTTAACAAAAAAATCAGGATTGACCATCCCTGAGCAATCGCATATACTTTTCAATGTATTTTTGCTTTTGTTTCGATTTGTACTGCATGATATATCGCGGGTGTTCCAAAGGGACGATTTTTTCAAAAAACCCATGTTCCCCGTTTAGCTTTTTCAGGAATTTGAAATTCTTTCCGGTCCCAAGACAAAAACAGGTTTGGGTATCGATACCAAATTTCAATTGTTGCCTGATTGTTTTAAGGATAAACGGGAACACGGCGTTTTGCAAATCCATGCGGTCGTAATAATTGAAATTGAGCGGGTTTCCTTTTTCGTTGATTTTTACAAACCCCAACGGACTAACGGAGCTGATGTAAAAGGATTTGTAGAACAATTCCGGGCCACCAAAAGCATTGATCATTTCATAAACAAAAACAGAAGAAGGCTCATGGGTCTTGATTTCGCTTACCGGGATATGGCAATCGCCCGAAAGCCGTTTGGTGTCGGTAAAGGGGATTCCCGTTGCACCGGCCCCCAACCTTCCGGGGTTTATCCCAAGGATGAGTTTCCGTGGATCGTCGTCATCGTAATACTTATGGTAAAACAGGGATGTCAGTTTGTTTATCAAATCGGAATTTTCATCCCGAAAAGGGTTCATTACATTAATCCCTTCGGGCAAACTATTATTGTCAAGTGAGAGGGAAGAATTGAACTGGAGGATTTTTTCGGCGAAGGTCATTATTGTTTGTTAAGGTTCAAATTCCACGGTTTAAAGGTATTGAATGAACAAGAATTGTTATATCTTTTTTACTTTTTGTGGGATTTTGGGTTTTAGTGATTTCGTGGCAATTTTTTTTAAGTTCTTGCTTTAATGTCACTAACCTGCCCTCCCTGGCCATGGCCATAAAGAGGCAGGCAGGGACACAAGTGCACCAAATTCCACTAAACCAGCTTGTACAGTATTGGGAAACTGTAACCAGACAGGGTTTTTTAAAGGATTTTCCCAATAGTCCTAAAAATTATTTTCAAATCTACCAACAAACCCATTTCCTTGATATATTTCAGGTTCAATTCCAATTTTGCGGGCATGATGATTTCGGTATAGGCTTTTTCCGGGTCGGGGTATTTCGCGAGGATTTCGTTTTCGTTCACATATTCGATGGAGGCATAATCCGTAAGCCCTGGCCTAACCAACAAAACCTGTCTTTGTTCTTTATCATATAAGTCAACATATTTCCGCACTTCCGGTCGCGGTCCCACAAAACTCATTTCACCTTTCAGGATGTTCAATAATTGGGGCAATTCGTCCAGTTTGGATTTCCTGAGCCATTTTCCTGTTGATGTAATCCGGTTGTCTGATTCCCCAACTGTAAGCAAGCCCTTTTTCTCGGAACCGGTGTACATGGTCCTGAACTTTAAAAGCTTGAAATCCTTTTGGTTTTTACCGACCCTGGTTTGCGAAAAAAAAACCCCACCCTTTGAACCAAGGATTATCAGGATGGAAATAATCAAGAAAACAGGTAAAAGGAAAATCAGGCTTAAAAAAGAAAACAATATGTCGAAAAGCCTTTTTAACATAAGAGCCGAGTTATTAGAAATCAAAATGATGAATACCATTATTCCCCTCTTGAGAGGGGTTGGGGTGTGTCAATAAAACAATCCCATTCATCGTTTTGATTTTATGTACTACTATCTTTATAGTGGCAATTAAATATCGGTCATCCGACATCCGTCACCTGAAAATTTCCTACACCGTATTTTCAAATTGCTTCAAGAACCGGATGTCGTTTTCAAAGAAATTCCGGATATCGTTGATCTGGTATTTCAGCATGGTAATCCTTTCGATGCCCATCCCAAAAGCAAACCCCGTATATTTATTACTGTCGATGTGGCAATTTTCCAGGACATTGGGATCCACCATTCCGCAGCCGAGGATTTCGACCCAACCTGTGTGTTTGCAAACCTTGCAACCCTCACCACCACAAATAAAGCAGGAGATGTCCATTTCAGCAGAAGGTTCTGTAAAAGGAAAATAAGAAGGCCGAAAGCGTGTTTTTGTCCCTTCGCCAAACATTTCGGTGGCAAAATAATAGAGGCTTTGCTTGAGGTCGGCAAAGGAAACATTTTCGTCGATGTACAAACCTTCCACCTGATGGAAAATGCAATGTGCCCTGGCAGAGATGGCCTCATTGCGGAACACGCGCCCCGGGAAAATAGAGCGGATGGGCGGTTGGCTGTTTTCCATGGTCCGTATCTGAACAGAGGAAGTGTGCGTCCGCAATGCAACCTGACCGCCGTCAGGCAGGTTATCGGGATTTTTTTCGATAAAGAAAGTATCCTGCATATCACGGGCCGGGTGTTCTTCCGGGAAGTTGAGGGCGGTAAAGTTATGCCAGTCATCTTCAATTTCAGGCCCTTCGGAAACACTGTAACCGATGCGCGAGAAAATATCAATGATCCGGTTCCTTACAATGGAAAGTGGGTGGCGACTGCCCAATTCGATAAAATCCGCCGGCATACTCAAGTCAATGTTTGCTTTTCCGGTTTCCCGTTTCGGTTCCAGGGTTTGCTTGAGTTCTTCCACTTTTTGCTGGGCCGTGTTTTTAAGCTCGTTCAGGAACTGGCCCATCTCCTTCCTTTTTTCCGGGGCCACGTTTCTCATTTCGGCAAACAAGGAAGGGACAATGCCCTTTTTGCTCAGGAACTTGATCCTGAATTCTTCAAGTTGCTCTTTTCCTGTAGCGGCAAAACCTTTAATTTCCTCAAGGTATTGATTTACTTTTTCCTGCATTTTTCCTTTGTGTTATTATTCTTCGATAATGCTGATTTTCATGGTAACATCTTTTACTGGTTTGTCACCTTGCCCCGTTTTTACCGAAGCGATTTTATCAATAACGTCCAGGCCATCGATCACTTCCCCGAAAACGGTATAGCCCTGGTCAAGGAATGGGGTCCCGCCCACTTCCTTATATACTTTCCTTTGCTCTTCGGAATACTTGACGCCCGAACGTTTTTCAAGGTTGTCAAGATCCGTACCGGTTACCGGTTTTCCTTCCACAATATAAAACTGGGAACCGGAAGATGCCTTCTGTGGATTGTTGGTCCGGGCTGCGGCCAGTGCCCCCTTTTTATGGAAATACCCAGGGACAAATTCGGCTGGCACGGTATATCCCGGATCGCGGCGGCCATCGGCGTTCATGCCGCCCTGGATCATAAACTGCTTGATAACCCTGTGGAAGGGCGAGTTTTCATACCAGCCATCTTTGATGTTCTTTACAAAATTGTCACGGTGTTGTGGTGTCCCATTGTACAAAACGGCCGTCATGTCGCCGTATTCGGTACTAATTAAAATCTTGACCTGTTTTTCTTTTTTCTGTTCCTGTGAAAAACTTGTCATGTTAAAGCCAACAAGGGCCACGAGAATTATTAAGATTGTTTTTTTCATTTTGTTTTATTGTTAATTAATGATTTGTTTTTTATAATTTAAAGGATTGCAAATCCAGAAAAACACTATTGGTTTAGCTTTCAATTATTAC
>JAJRTT010000303.1 GCA_024278155.1 Bacteroidota bacterium
CATGCCGGATTGGAAACAAATGCCGTTGTGGAACTCGGCTATACCATCCACACGAAAGCTGGTTATTATCCGTCATTGTCGGGAATGGAAGCAATAAAGGAAAAGAATCCAATAAACGAAGAAATTATTTCGTTCTCGGTTCCCGGAAATGTGGATTTCAATTATAAAGTATTGAATATCCGGACAAGCCCGAAGATTGCCACAATGGACGGCAGGAATATTTACCAATTCACTTTCAAAGGCCTTGGTTCCAAAACGGGTGCCCACGAATCGTTTACCGCTTCCAATGAAACTGATCAACCGTGGATATTATATAGTACGGCCAACATGCAAGAGATGTATAAATCATTTACCGCACAGGAAGCTTTTCAATATAAGGTGGACGAGGACATGAAGAAAGTTGTGGAAGGTGCAAAGAAAGATGTTGGCGATGATATCGTCCTTGCCCTCAAAATCCAGGAAATTGTCGCCAATGACATAAACTATTATCCCATTCCGCTATCTTATTCGGGATATAAAGCCCGTACGGCAACCGAGGTTTTTAACAGTAACGGGGGAACCCAACTCGAAAAATCAATTTTGCTTGCTGCCCTGTTGAGGGAAAGCGGAATAAATGCCGAAGTTGTTATGGTAAGCCCAAATATGTTTTTCGATGACAGCATAGGGGGAGTCTTCCCGGCAAATCAGTTTCTCGTCCAGGCAAACCCAAGGGAAACCAAACAATTGTATTTATCGGCAACCCATATCTCTTCGCAAAACCAAATATATAACTTGGGAGGAAAAACCGTTTTTGCCCTCAGCCCGGAAAAACCAATGCGGATTGAGAAAATTGAAGGTATTGACAGCAAAATCGAATTAACGGGTGATTTGAAATTCGAGGATTCTCTCAGGTTCAACGGGCAAATCCAATTAGTTGTAAGTGGAAAACCAAATCCTTGGTTTCAAATCAAAAAGGATTCGGCCTCGGTAAAAAAACTGATTTCAGGGGGCATTTCAGGAAAGGACATAAACAAGTCCGGGATTAATAACCTGGGGCAACTTCGGACAGAAATTAGTTATACGATTGAGAAAAACTCTCCCATGAACAATCAGAAGGGCTATTCGTTTTTCACCCTTCCTTCGTGCAAACAGGGCATTGACAGCTGGCACATGAATTATCTTTTGGACTACCGGAATTCAAGCCTGCAGGTCCCCACATTAATTTCCGAAAGTTATGATATTACGATCCAGCTTCCCGAAAATGTGAATTTGATCAACCCTGTTGAGAAAACAGAACTGAAAAATGACTTTGGAAGCTTATTGGTCGGGGTTTCGCAAAATGGAAATGAAGTCAGGGTTATACGATCCATTGAAATTTCACAGAAAGAAATCCCGGTCTCGTCTTATAAGGAGTTTAAGGAAATGATGGATTTGTGGAATGAAAGGCAATTCAGGAAGTTGGTTTTCAAATCCACTTATTGATTTTCGACATTAGGATTTTCTTGTCATAGGGCTTAGATACGTAATCATCGAACCCTGCCTTCAGGCAACGTTCCCTTTCACCACTTGTTTTGAAAGCGGTTTGAGCAATTATTGGCAAACCTGACTTTATTTCCTTTATCCTTTTCGTGGCTTCATAACCGTTGACAATCGGCATTTTTATATCCATCAGCACGAGGTCGATTTTCCTTCCGTTTCTACTGATGATATCAATAGCTTGCTGTCCGTTGTTTGCGACAATAACCTTTGCCTTTCTCGTTGTCAGAATTTTATCCAATAAAACATAGTTTGAATCTTCATCTTCCACAACCATGATGGTTTTTCCCTCAAGTGAAATATCTTCAATACCATTGTCGAGCAAATCATCGATTTCCTCATCGGAATGTATCCCGTTCATCGGTATCTTAAAGTAAAATGAAGATCCCTTCTTTTCGTTTGCTTCAACCCAGATCTTTCCACCAAGCAATTCTGTGAGTTTCTTCGAGATGGCCAGTCCAAGTCCG
This sequence comes from Bacteroidota bacterium, assembly GCA_024278155.1. GTDB lineage: Bacteria > Bacteroidota > Bacteroidia > Bacteroidales > JAADJA01 > JAADJA01. The sequence continues at coordinate 1,983 of JAJRTT010000303.1, forward strand.
GTCCCTTCCTTGTTTTTCGTATAAGATTCTTCCACCTGCCTGAACCTGTCAAAAATAACCTTGCGCATTTCAACGGGGATACCAACTCCCGTATCCCTTACAAAGAACAACAACTGCCTGTCGGAATTAAGGTTGTAGCCAAATTCGATATATCCCTTATCGGTGAACTTAAGGGCATTGCTCAGGAGGTTTACCAAAATTTGCTGCAGGCGATAAGGATCGGAATGTATCTTGAAGTCATTGGTGACAATCCCTTTCACAAGTTTAAGTTCGACATTTACTTTACCATTGTTGTTTTTTTCCTCAAGGAACGTGGTATAAATTTCCGACAAAAGCGAGTTCAACCTGAAATCTTCTTTTTCGATCCGTATCTGGCCTGCCTCTATCTTTGAAATATCGATAATATCATTGATCAGGTTCAGTAAATTCTGACCTCCACGGGAGATAAAACCAAGGTATTGTTCCTTTTCCCCATTACTGAGACCACCATCTTTCAACAAATCGCTAAAACCGATAATTGCACTTACGGGGGTGCGTATTTCATGCGACATGTTCGCCAGGAAAGTGGTTTTCAGTTTATCGGCCTTTTCGGCTTTCTCCTGTGCTTTTTTTCGTTCGTGCGCCTCAATGCTCAACTCCTTTGTCTTTTCGTCCACCAACTTTTGCAGCTTCACTTTTTGCAATTTGATACTCCTCAACCTGAAATAATAAACCAGGTAAATTACACCAAAAACAAACACCCCGGCCAGGGTCAAAAACCACCATGTTTTCCAAAATGGGGGCAAAACGGAAAAATGAAACTCCACGGGATAATCGTTCCAAACCCCATCGCTATTACTCGATTTTACCTTAAAAACATAATCGCCGGGAGGTGTATTCGTATAAGTGGCAATACCGGAAGCGGTAATGGGGTTCCAACCATCGTCAAAATCCTCGAGCATATATTTGTACCTCACCCGATCGGACGAAGTCATCGAAACCCCAACGAACTCAAATGTGAGGTGGTTTTTGTTATAAGGCAAAACCAAATTTCCGGGAAGGAGTGTTTTAGGGTCAATGGAATCAGAATAAAGGCCGTAATCGAAATCGCTATGGAAGAGCTTGATCTTCTTTATGAGGGTAACCGCCGGGGTAGTATTAGGTTTGTCTTTTGAGGGATCAAAGCGGACAACTCCTTTCATTGTCCCAAACCAAAGAACCCCATCATGGCTTTTGCACACGGCATTCTGATTGTTTTCGATCCCTAAGAACCCTTCATGTTTTCCGTAATGCTTGATTTTTTCGGTTACGGGATCTATCCTGTCGATTCCCGAATTGGTACCGACCCAAATTATATCATTATTATCACAAATAATACTAAAAGGGCTATCTGAGCTCAAACCATCTGCAACGGTATAATTCTTAAACCGCTGTCCGTCATATTTGAAAATACCACCACCAATGCTGGCTATCCAAATATTGTTTTTACTATCAGCCGTAATGGCGCCCGGACTTAAATTGGTCAGGCCATCCTTTTCATTGAAATTAACAAATGTCTTTCCGTCATATTTTGTCAATCCGGTATTATCACATCCAAACCACAGGTTTCCAACAATGTCGCTTTGTATCACCCAGATATTGTCGCTGCCAAGCCCTTTATCTTCGGTATATATCTCAAACTTTCCGGGCATCCCATTTTGCGGATATGTGTAGCTCGAAGCCCCTAACCCAAGAGTAGCAAACCAAACCAAGCCATATTTATCTTCGGCAATGGTAAGGACCGAATTGCTCACCAATCCGTTTTCTTCCGAAAACGATTTGAATTTTCCGGTTGCCGGGTTATATCTTAACAGAGGGGAATCATCAAAAGTACCAAACCAGATATAGCCATGCGAATCACAAAAAACAACCTCCACCGCTTTCCTTTCAAGGCCATGTTCATTTTTGAAAGGAAGTACATTTCTTCCATCGAAATAACTGACCCCCTTATCGGTGCAAATCCATATCCTGTTTTGCTTATCTTCGGCCAAGGATAAAATAACATCGGATTGCAAGCCCCCTTTTTTGTCAACGATTGAAAACTTGTCCCCAATATATTTGAATGCCCCCGAGCTGGTGGAGCCTATCCAGATATTCCCTTCAACATCCGTCATTATCGCATTCATCTCTTCAACAGGCAAACCCTCTTTTGTTGTAAAAAACTGAAAATGCCCATCAAATTTAAAAACACCTCTTTTGGTCGTCCCCCAGATCAATGAATCACTGCCAACTGTCAATTGGTTTATCCAGTTGGCTTCAATCCCATTTCCAAAAGGGAAAAATCCTGCATTTTCAAAAGGGTTCGAAGCCTTCATGTTCAATTTCATCATCCCGTCTTTCACCAGCAAATAAACATCCTCATTGTTTTTCCTTACAAAGGTATAAACAAGTTGCCCGGGGCTTGTTTTGTTCTCGGGCACTGATATCTTCATATTGCCAACCTCCAGGTTTTCCTGATAATCAATGATGTAAAAACTGTCCCATGAAGCTACCCATATTTTGTTTTTGTCAATCATTAAAAAGTCAAGGACATTGAGCGAAGGGAGCAAGTCCGAATCTTTGATCCGTACAAAGTTTTCAGGTTCAGGTTTTTTATCATTTGGCAATATCAGTATCCCATCCCCATAAGTCCCAATCCAAATATTTCCATAAACATCCTCCTTAATTCTCGTAATTCGTTGACTGCTAATTCCAAGTGCCTTAAACCTTTCTCCTTCCAACAACGAAACCCCATTGTACCTGTGCCCAAACCAAAACCGTGACCGGCTGTCTTCGAATATCGTTGTTACGTGGTTCCCGATCATCCCGTTGCGGGTATCGTATGTGATCATCTCACGGCCATCGAATTTGCACAAGCCGCTCTGTGTGCCCAGCCAGATATTTCTGTAATCATCCTGGTAAATGCTAATTACGGTTGATTGTGGAAGCCCTTCGTCCAACGAATAGTTCATAAATGTCTTTCGCTGTGAAAACCCGGTAAGGCTAAGGAAAGACAAGAAAAGAATAAAACAGTTTTTAATTTTAGGACACATGAATAGTTATACCAATTCTCAAAACACCTTGATAATATTTGCCTTATACTGTTATTATCTAAATAAGTTCTCTGTTTTTTCATGTTATTTTCAACAATATCTATTCAGGGGAAATTATTACATTTACAGGTTTGAAACTATTCAGGTTTGAATGTATATTTTTTACATCCATTCCTGGGTTCCTTGATCTCGTAAATTATAAACACTAATATTTTAAACTTAAAGATTCATGAAACAAATCGTACTAACAATTTCCATTTTGACAATTCTATATTCCACAGGGAGTACCCAACTCATTTCACAATGGAACGTTGGTGTTGGTGGTAATACTGCACGCAATTGCCTTGCAACTATCAACGGCCCACAACAAAACAATATCCTCTGGGAAGGTGGATTATATGCAAAGCGTGGCTATCAGACATTTATCGAAGGTGATATTGTAGTAGCAAGCCGTCGGCATAATTACAATGACATATTACATGGTGCCAAAATTGTTGCACATGACCTTCATACCGGGGATACTTTATGGACGATGGAGCTTCCGGTCATCAACGAAGATATTGAACAATTCAGCCAGGTGAAAGGGATCAATGGCGGACAGGTTTATGCCAGCCGATCCGGTGGCCCCAGTAATCAATCCATTTTATATGCTCTTGATGCCACCAATGGTTTAATTATTTGGCAAAGTAATGCCGAAATAACTCAGACATTTAGCGAAGATGTTTCATTTGCACCAAACGGTGATATCATTGTGGGCAACTTTGGCAATGTTATCCGTATTGAAAAAAACTCAGGTTCCACACTTTGGTCAACTAACAGGTCTTCTCCAACTACGGATGGTTCAGCAGTAGTTGTATCCAACAGCAAAGTTTACGGCTGGGAAGCTACCGCAGATGGCCCCCGGATTTCGGCCTTTGATCTTGAAAGCGGGGATTTCCTGTACGGAAGCGATGCCATTGCCCCGGGCTGGGTGCAGCAAACCGGGTTGATGGCAGGGCCTGATGGACGGATTTATGCACCTCGTGTCCAAAATAACCCCGACACCGATTATTTTGTTTCGCTCACCGACAACGGAACTGAAATTAAGCCCAACTGGAGCGTTGAATATGGATATGCTCTGTGGGCAAGTTATGGTGTAGGACCCGATGGAACTGTTTATACATACGACCGTGACCGTCATGTAATACGGCTCGATCCGGCAAATGGGGATATTTTAAATACCAGTATTGAGTTTTGTTCCGAATACCCGGCAGGCCCTAAAATGGCCATAGGTTCCGATGGGGTTATTTATTTGACCAACGGAAAATATGGCGAAAGCAAGCTCTTCTCCTTCAATCCTGATTTGAGCCTAAGATGGTCGGAAGATTATGGGACAACAGTAATCGAAGGGCCTTCCATAGCCTATGACGGGACAATGATTGTTTGCGCAGGCAATTACCTTTTCAAAGCTTATGAAGCAGAAAACCCGGCTCAGCTTATTGCTGATTTCTCAGTGGATTCCCTTGAAGGAATTGCCCCTTTGACAGTCCAGTTCCAGGATGTTTCCGTGGGGATCAATGCTGAAATCACTAATTGGGAATGGGATTTTGAAAAGGACGGCATTATCGACAGTTATGAACAAAACCCTGAATTCACCTACGATTTGCCTGGTTCATATTCGGTTTATTTAAAAGTAAGTAACGTGAGCCTCGAGGATACAATTATAAAAAATGATCTTGTCCAGGTATTTTCGACCACGGGAATTGATGAGGAAATCAATACTAGAATCCTGGTTTACCCCAATCCGGCAAAGCACGAATTATTTGTCAAATGGATTTCGGGAAACGAAAAGATTGATGAAATCTGGCTTGTTGACCTTAGTGGCAGAAGACAGAGAATTCAAACCAATAAAGACATGGATAACAAAATCAGCATTGACGTTTCAAAGCTAAAAACAGGATTTTACATTCTTAAACTTTTTTCAGAAGATAATTTGCAGTTCCAACAAAAAACATCAATAGTAAACTATTAAGTATGCAAAACAAGACTATTCTGATAACCGGCTCCACCGATGGGATTGGGAAACAGACTGCTTTGGAACTTGCCGAATCAGGCCATACAGTTCTAATCCATGGCAGAAACCCGGAACGGACAAAAGAAACTACCGAATTTATTTTGCAAAAATCAGGCAATATAAATGTGGGCTTTTTTGTGGCAGATTTTTCATCCTTTCAGGAGATAAAAAAAATGTCAGGTGAAATCCATTCAAAATATGAACGAATTGATGTCCTTATCAATAATGCCGGGGTATTTATGAATGAAAAAGAATTGAGTCGGGATGGTTTTGAAATAACCTTTGCCGTCAATCATCTTGCACATTTTCTACTCACAAAGCTTTTAATGGATTTGCTTCAAAAAGCACCAAAAGCCCGGATTGTAAATGTGGCTTCCATGGCCCATGCCAACGAACTTGATTTTGATAATTTGCAGGGAGAAAAATTCTTTGATGGATATACAGCCTATTCCTATTCCAAACTTTGCAATATCCTTTTCACGTACCGACTTGCTGAGAACCTAATGGGCAGTTCAATTACAACAAACTGCCTTCATCCGGGTGTAATCAGCACAAAACTACTTCATGCAGGATGGGGTTCGGGAGGTTCGCGCCTTCATGAAGGTTCCACAACTTCGGTTTATCTTGCCACTTCCCTGGATGTGGAAACCATTTCGGGAAAATATTTTTCATACAGCCGGCAAACCGAATCCTCAGCCATTTCCCATGATAGGGATGTCCAAAAGCGATTGTGGGATTTGAGTGGGGAGTTTACAGGTGTGCAATTCTGAAAAACCAAATGTCAATTTGACACAAATCTTTCCATATTTTCATGTTAAGAGCCAAAACCTGCAATGGCATAATCGTTGATTGAGCGAGGGAAAAAATTTGCAGATGAACACAAAAGAAATCAATTCATACGATCAACTCATTGAAAATATCAAAGATAAGGAACGGGCATACCTTTTATTGTACAAAAACGGATCGGAGCAAAGTGAATGCTCTTTGAAAAATTTGTCAGCAGTAAAAGATAAAGATGCAACGGTGGACGTATTATTGGCAGATGTTTCCACCGTGAGGGATATCCATCCCAAATATTCGGTAACCACTGTCCCGACGATGCTTGAATTTGAAAAAGGGGAATTTGTAAATGTTTTGAAAGGCTGTCATGAACCCGGTTTTTACAAATCTTTTTTTGAGAATGCTATTTATACTGCAAAAACCGCTGAAGGCGAAAAACCGCAGAAACGGGTAACTGTTTACTCAACACCTACATGCTCCTGGTGCACAACATTGAAAACCCACCTAAAGAAAAACGGTATCCGTTTCACGGATATCGATGTTTCGAAAGATCAGAAAGCAGCCGAAGCCATGCAGCGAAGGAGTGGTCAGGCAGGGGTTCCCCAAACCGACATCAATGG
>JAJRTT010000304.1 GCA_024278155.1 Bacteroidota bacterium
CGGCAGGGTTTAAAGGTGGGTTGCATCGAGGAAGTGGCCTTTCGCAAAGGCTTTATTGATGCAGCTCAATTGGAGAAACTGGCCGAACCCCTAATGAAAAGTGGCTATGGGGAATATTTGCTGTCCCTGACCTGAAACCCGCCCTGAAAACCCTGCCTTGAAGGGCAGGGAAACTCAGGAAAACGGCTTATAAAGCTTTTTCGGATTCTTGTCTGCGATAGGCAGGTGCAATCCGAAAATTATGCAATTAAAAATAACGAAAAAAAGAGCATGTTAAGTTATAAAACGATTTTGGGGAAAATCCAACATGAACTGGAGAACCTTGATTTTACCCGGAAACCCGAAGAATTATACGAACCCATTTCATATACCCTTTCCCTTGGTGGAAAACGCTTGCGCCCGGTCCTGTGCCTGATGGCCTGCGATATGTTCGGGGGGGAAATTGAAGATGCTGTCCCGGCGGCTTTGGGATTGGAAATTTTCCACAATTTTACGTTGCTCCATGATGATATAATGGACGAAGCACCCATCCGGCGTGGAAAACAATCGGTTTATAAAAAATGGAATACCAATGTGGCCATCCTTTCGGGCGATACCATGATGGCCCTGGCCTATGGCCAGATTATGGGGACACCTGGAAATATGCACTCACGGGTCTTTCAGGTTTTTAACCAAACGGCCATTGAAGTGTGCGAAGGGCAACAGTACGATATGGATTTTGAGACAGCCCAAAACGTAAGCATTGATGACTATCTGGAAATGATCCGTTTGAAGACTGCGGTTTTGCTGGCCGGAAGCCTGAAAATAGGTGCCATGATTGGAGGTGCCGGAACAGAAGATGCTGAGAACCTCTATCGCTTTGGGGAAAATATTGGGATTGCCTTTCAATTGAAAGACGACCTTTTGGACGTTTTTAGTGACGAACAAAAATTTGGGAAAAAAACCGGGGGCGATATCCTCACCAATAAAAAGACCTATCTCTACCTAAAAGCCTTTGAACTGGCGAAAGGGGAAACCCTTGAAACCCTAAATATTCTATTTAACGGAAATCAAAACAATGATACCGGTAAAATCAAAAGGGTTGTTGAGGTTTACGAGCAATTGAACATTAATCAAGTTGCCGGGGACTTGATTGATAAATATTACCAACGGGCGATGTCGTTTCTTGAAAAAGTAAATGTTGATGATTCCCGAAAAATGGAGTTGATAAAATTTGCCGAGGGGTTGAAAGGGAGGGAGTACTAAAGCCTATGATTTCCTTTTTACTGAATCAAGATACAATGTATCAGGACAAATATCTTGTTCATTAGGCCACACAACTGTTCCATTAATTACTTTAGCCTGCTTAAAATAAAACTTATTTTTAAGCTCTTTGAATACACCAAAATCCAATAGCACAGAACAATCATAAACCCCTTGTTCTCCATTGGTAAAAGTTAGGTTTAGTTGAAAATTGTCGGTAGTTGATATTTCTTTTATTCTTGGATTGATCATTTTATCTAACCCCCCACAATCCCAAACGTATCTGTAGCAATTGCAATCTCCTCGTCCGTTGGGATAATCACAGCTGTCACTTTAGAGTTGTCTTTACTGATAATTGTCTCTTTTCCACGTACCCCTTTGTTTTTCTCATTGTCGAATTCCAGCCCCAGGTATTCAAAACCCTCACAGATGGCGGCACGGCTGAGGTCAGCATTTTCACCGATTCCCCCTGTTAATACGATAATGTCAACACCGCCCATGGCCGCAGCATAAGCGCCAATGTATTTCCGGATCCGGTAATGGAACATATCAAGGGCAAGTTGGGCACGGTGGCTCCCTTTTTCGGCAGCCTGTTCCAGTTCGCGCATATCGGGCGAAATCCCGGAAATCCCCAAAACGCCGCTTTTCTTGTTTATCAAGGTATTGGTTTGGTTCAGGTCCAATTTTTCCTTCGATTGGATATATAGCATTGCCCCGGCATCAATATCACCCGTCCGGCTTCCCATAATGAGGCCCTCATTGGGTGTAAGCCCCATGGATGTGTCCACCGATTCCCCATTTTTTATGGCCGCGATGGAAGAACCGTTCCCAAGGTGGCAGGTAATGATTTTGGAGTTTTCGTAATCGGCATCAAGGAATTCGCAGGCCCGTTTTGAAACGTATTTATGGCTGGTGCCATGAAAGCCATAACGGCGGATTTTGTATTTTTCGTAAAGGGAGTAGGGGAGGCCATACAGATAAGCGTGTTCGGGCATACTTTGGTGAAATGCGGTATCAAAGACCCCCACTTGCTCCACTTCGGGCAAGAGTTTGTTTATGGCATAAATCCCTTCGAGGTTGGGCGGGTTGTGCAAAGGTGCAAGGTCGATGTTTTTTACAAGTGCTTCGATTACTTTATCGTTGATGCGCATACTGCCACTAAAATCTTCCCCGCCATGTACAACACGATGGCCAACAGCTTTTATTTCATGCACATCCGTGATGCTTCCAGTTTTTCCATTGGTCAGGATTTCGAAAACCGTTTTAATCCCTTCGGTATGGTTGGCAATTTTTTTCTCAAAAACAATTTTTTCGCCTTCATCTTTTGTATGGATAACGGCAGAGCCTTCCAAGCCTATTTTTTCGACAAGGCCTTTTGCCAGGACTTTCTTTTCCGGCATTTCGATAAGTTGGTATTTCAGGGAGGAACTCCCACAATTGAGCACAAATACTTTCATTTTGTAAGTTTTAAAAATTGCGGGCAAATGTCTGAACTTATTCAATCACTTTACAAAA
>JAJRTT010000305.1 GCA_024278155.1 Bacteroidota bacterium
GAAAACGGGCTTCGATTCGATTTTGGGGACAAAAATTTCAACGGCACGATTTATTATGGGTTTATCCTAAGTGATAACATTAAATATCCCCAACCCGTTTATTTTCACAGTACCGCAAAAATAAATGCGGGCATTGCCGAGATTGATATAAGGAACAACTTGTCCGGAAAATATGATATCGCCAATTGGGAAGAAAAAGGGTTTTCAAGGCTTGGTTACCGGATTGTTACTTCGGAAGGGAAGATTATTTACGATGGGAAAATCAACGTAAGGGGCAAAGGGCCTTTTGAAACCGATGTCACTATTGTTTCGGGGCCTTTTATCAATCAGGTAACGGATAGCAGCGTCATTATTTCGTTTGGGACCAATGTTGAGACCATTGCTTTTGTGATTGCTGACGGGCACTCGTTTATGGACAAAACCCAAAATAAAAACTTCGAGTTGAAAATAGATGGCCTAAAACCATTGACAGAATATCCTTATACGGTAAAGTACGGGGGTTGTTCGGATACATATTCTTTTAAAACCGCCCCACCACCCGGATATAACAAAGAGTTCACATTTGCTTTTGCGAGCGATTGCCGGGCCGGAAACGGAGGCGGCGAACGCAGTGTTTTTGGGGTCAATGCCTATATCGCAAAACGCATTGTTGAAAAAACGGCCGTTCACAATGCCGCATTCCTGCAATTTACCGGTGATATGATTTCGGGCTATTCCGATAATTGGAACGAACAAAAACTCCAGTACCATAATTTTAAAAATGTGCTGGGACAATATGCCCATTATATTCCCGTGAACGTGGGGATGGGAAACCATGAGGCCCTGAATTTTTATTTTGAAAATGAAGCTGGCGAAGTGGTCATGATCGACAAATTCCCGTTTGTGGCCGAATCGGCGGAAACCTTATTTGCCGAAATGTTCGTAAACCCGCTCAACGGGCCTGAAAGCGAGGACGATTCTAAATACGACCCAGACCCGAAAAACCTTGATTTCCCAAGCTATAAAGAAAATGTGTTCTCCTATACCTATGGCAATATTGCCATGATCGTACTGAACTCGGATTATTTGTATGCGCCCACCGGAAGAAAAGTTCCAAAAACAGGGGGCAATATCCACGGATATATCATGGACAACCAGATGCAATGGCTTGAACAAGAGATTTCCAAATACGAAAAGGATAGCAACATCAAGCATGTTTTTGTCACTATCCACACACCGGCTTTTCCCAATGGCGGGCATTCTGGTGACGATATGTGGTACAAAGGGAACAATAAAATCCGGCCTTATATCGCCGGAAAGCCTGTTGACAAAGGGATTATCGAACGGCGTGACGAATTTCTCGATATACTGGTCAATAAAAGTTCCAAGACCATAGCCCTGCTTTGTGGCGATGAGCATAACTACAACCGGATGTACATTGATTCAAAAACGAATATCTATCCAGATGGTTGGAAAGGGGAAAAGCTGAAAATCTCCAGGCCGATCTGGCAAATAACAAATGGCTCGGCAGGGGCGCCTTATTACGGACAGGAAGAATTGATATGGAGCAGTTCCGTTCAGTTTTTTGCAACACAATATGCCCTGGTTTTCTTTCATATCAATGGAGATGAAATCGAACTAAAAGTGATAAACCCCGATACGGGCGAAGAAGTGGATAAGCTAAAGATCCGGTAAAGCATGAAACGAGTTGCAACCTACCAACCTGAATAAACAAGAAAAGACAAACACCAAATTTTCAAACAATACACAGTCTGCCCCGTATTTTCTGCGGGGAATATTGGAAATAGGATACAAAGTTGCATCTAATATTCTTTTGCCATCTTGTTAACATTATCAACAATTATTTGTTCGTTATTATTTTCGAAATAAAATATTAAGGCACGGAAAATGGAATAAATTTGCACTTAGTTAAATAAATTGAAATATAGTGCGTTAGTCCTTGAAATTGAGTGTGCGATTCAAGCAATGATTTAATGGAATTCACGGAAAATTAAAAACACCGCCCTTCTCCGTCAACTGACGGATACGGATGGTACAAAAAAACAAAAACAATGAAAAGACCAATCACGAGATCACTTGTCCCCAAGTTGATGATTTTACTTCTCATCGGGGGAATGGCATTCACAACGGGTGGGTGCAAAAGCAAGAAAAAACTGGCACAGGAACAGGCTGCCAAGGAATATGCCGACAAAGTGCAAAAAGCGGTTTCCGACCTTCAGGCTATTTTAGACGATGACGGCACCATGCCAATTGCCGAAATGGAACGCAGGTTGAACGACATCAAATCCCAGAACCTGAACGACAAAACCGTAAACGAACTGATTGTAAAGGTGGAGGATAAAATTGCAAAGTTGAAGACTGAATTAAAAAAGCTGGAAGAGGAGGAACAAAAAAGGCTGGCCGAAGAAGCGGAACGGAACAAATACAATTACATCGACGATTCCTTTATCGAAGTGGCCCGTGCAGCCGATACCGAAACGGCCAACATGAAAATTTCAAATGCGCTTAAGCTTTATGCTTCTGAGGATGTCCCTGTTCTTATCATTATCCACCAGGAAGGTGAAGTGGTTGATTACGACAAACCGACCACCATTAAGGACTACCTGAATTATGTGAAAGACCAGAAGAAATACGATAATAAAATTGCCAACGTCAAAATGGACGACTATGGCCAGATAACCGAATTAGAACTAATTAAAAAATAGGAAATCATGAAATCGAAATATTTGTTAACTGCTGTATTGTTTATCTCCTTTTCATTTGGTGCCATGGCACAGGATGAAATAAGCCCCGACAGAAAACAGGCCATCGACAGCCTCGCACTCGAAAAAGTACGCGACCTGAGCAAGTACATCAGCCTGATAGGCGACAAAGCAACCGATTTTTCGGAAGCCAACCGCGTAATCGACCGTGCCGTTGAATTGTTCATGGAAGGGAGCGAAATGGGCGTTTCGTCCATCTATCGCCCCGAAATCAATTATTACCCTGTGAGGCAATACCTCCAGAGGTTGATGAGGCTCAACTACAACAAGGTGGATATCGAGTGGTACAAAATCCAGTACGTGAGCGACCTCGAAAGGCAACCCGACGGGAAATACGTGGGCGTAATAACCGTGTTCCAAAAATTTTCGGGCTATAACAAAGAGGGCGACCTGGTTTATCAGGATGTGACCAAGAAAGACATTACCGTTTATGTGGAAAGAAAAGAGACACAGATCGGCGGGCGCCTGATCGGGTTCTGGGACGTGATGCTTGGCGATATCAGGGTTAAGGAAACTGAGAAGCAGCCATAAACACAGAAAATAGTCAGAAGGACTTCTCCTAAACCTAAAATTAAGGTCACATTGAGCTTGTCGAAATGTGTTCAATTGTGGAAACCAAATATGTTTCGACAGGCTCAACATGACCATTTGTTTAAAAACAAAGCTTGCGATCCACTGTTCAATTTGATAAAAACCAATAAGCATTGACCAAAAAAACAATCTCCTTATTTTTATTAATCAATCTATTAACAAGCTTCCCGGTTTTCTCCCAAAGCAAACTGGGGAGTGCCCTTGGCGATGAAAGCCACCTCTATTCCCAAACCAAGCAGGTCAACCAGTTCTTCAGAAGGTTCAACAACGAAGAAGACAGGGAAGGCAACCGCTATTATCCCGGCGACAGTTTGTACCGCGACAATGCTTTCCGCCATATTTACCTCGATATGCTGTTCGACAAGGAAAGCCCGGCCATCGATCCCGAATTGAAAAAAGAATTCATCTCTGATGTTACCAGGCAGGGCAACCCAAAGTTTCTCCAGTTCAGGGGAGGGCAATGGTTTGCTGAACTGCCCACGACTTTTAAGGACAAAGGGCAATTGGTTTACCCCATTTTGTTCTTGCATCTCGAACACGAAAAACTGGGGTACAAATGGGTGATGACCAATGTGTATTTCGACCGTTTTTTAAGGGAATTTTTCAAAGGGGATAAAACGGTGATCGAAAAATCCTTTCTCCATCCCATGAGCCACGAGCTGGATTTCATGAACCTGCACAAAGCCTTTCAGGACAAGAAATACGTTGAGTACTATGCCCGGGCTGATTTTAAGCCCGATTACCTGAGTTTGCTTTTTTATGAAATAAAGTCCGGCGACCTTGAATTTGTTGGTTCCGGTGACCCGAAATTCCATTTTTTCCAGATTGATGGCTGGTATTTTGAAGTCTCGTTCGTAAACCGTTCAGGGTACAATACAGGATGGCTCATCACCAAACTCTTCAAAATCACCGATGAAGATAAAAACGACCTCATCAAATTCTATCTACCATGAAAATATATATATTCGTAACCCTGTTTGCTTTTTCGTTAAGCCTAAGTTGGGTCCAGGGCTTTTCACAAAATGAAAAGGCCATGGAAGGTTCATTTTCCCCCGAAGAAATCGAAGCTTACAAAAAGCAGGTAACTTCGCTTGTTGGGTATTTGCAGGAAACAATGAATTTCCTCGGCGACCCCACTTCTTTGGCCATCGAGAAAAAAACAGTGGTAAACGAGAGTTACCTCAAAATATTCCTGAACGACAAGGTACAGATTGAAGATGATTTGGACGAAGGGCGCGAAGTGCCTTTGTACAAAGATGCACAAGCCTATCTGAAAGATGTGGGGTTTTTCTTCAAAAGCGTGGATTTCAAATTTGTGGTTTCTGACATCAACCTGTTTGTAAACGATGACGGCCAACATTTTTTCAGGGTCACTTTCAACCGTATCCTTTCGGGCATCACCGTGGCCAATGACACCGTGAACTCCAAAAAAGTCCGTTTTATGGAAGTGAACCTCGACATCGCACGGAACGACCTGAAAATAGCAAGTATCTATACCACCAAGCTCAACGAAAAGGAGGAGATAAAAACCTGGTGGGAAACCCTTTCGCCCGAATGGAAAAAGTTTTTCGGCAAGGATATCAATGTGAACGATTCGGTTTCGCTGGCCGATGTTGTTTTCATTGGCGACAGCCTTTTGGCCATCGCCACATCTTATGTTGAAGTAGGGCCCGATACCACGGCCGGCTTCGACATTGAACTGCCAGGGGAAAGGATGAACACAGCAAATATGGTGAATGCCTACGACACGGTTTTCACCGACCCAAAGACCGTTTACGCCAAATTAAGGGGGATATTGAACCTTACGGAAATAGATATTTCAGGAAATGAAAAACTCCCGGACCTATCACCATTGGGGAAACTTTCTTCCTTGGAAAAAATCAATTGTTCCAAAACGCTCATCGACAACCTGATCCCACTTCGGAACCTGAATCGGTTAAGGGTCTTGGATTGTTCCGAAACACCCGTCAAGGACCTGTCCCCTTTGCATTATTCATCAAGCATTACCAGCCTGAACTGCAGCTATCAGCTAATTACCGATATTTCAGCAGTAGCAGGCCTTACCAATTTGGAGGAACTGGATTGTTCGGGAAACAAGATCACCGGCCTTTCCGCTATCCGGGATTTAACATCCTTGAAAAAAGTAAAATGCAGCGGGACACGGATCCAGGATTTGGGTTTTGTCGGCAATTTGGATCAGTTGGCCACCCTTGATATTTCAGGGACGCTTGTGGACAAGTTGGATGCCCTGTCAGGTTCCGACAGCCTGAAATACCTAAATTGCGACAACACATTTATCAATTCCATCGAGCCCCTTTCGGGATTGCCGAGTTTAACGATTTTGCACATCAGCCAAACAGGTGTTTCGAGCCTGGAACCCATGAACGGCCACGAAAACCTCACAAGGGTTTATTGTGATGACACACAAATCAAAAAGGCGAACACCATCACCTTTATGAAAGAGAACCCGGGCTGCCTCGTCATTTTTGAATCGGAAGAACTTTTCAATAATTGGGCAAATATGGAACAGGCCTGGAAGGATGTAATCGTCAAATATGCAAATCTTACCGAAGAACCCACCCGCGAAGACCTCCATGCTTTGATAAAGCTCGAAAATGTTACTGTTGCGGGCAATAAAGATATTACAACCCTTAAACCCATCCGTCGTTTGTTCAACTTGAAAATACTCGATATTTCATCAACAAATGTTACCGACTTTGAAAATATTTCCGAATCCATCGGACTTGAAGACCTGAATGTTTCCAATACTTCTGTCGAAAACCTGGAATTCGCCAAAAACATGGGCAACCTCGGGAAACTCGATATTTCACAAACGAAAGTTTCAGATTTAAGTCCGTTGGACGCAATCTCCTCCTTGCAGTTGATTTTGGCTGATAGCTCCGGGATCGACGATAAATCCGCATTTGCTTACCATACAGAAAACCCCTCATGCACCATCGTATATAAAACGGAAGAGCTTTTAACATGGTGGAACGCCCTTCCCGGTCCCTGGCAAGATGTTTTTTCGGGAAAATACAAAATCGACTCCCCGCCCTCTCCTGTACAACTGCATACACTTTTGTTCACTGACTCGTTGGATTTGTCCACTTCCGATGGAATTGGGGACTTGGAACCCTTGACAATGATAATTGGCTTGAAAAAGCTGAACTTCAAAAGCAACAAAGTGGTTGACCTTCAACCCTTGACCCGGCTCAAACACCTTGAGGTACTGGAATGCGCACAAAACCCGGTGAGCGATCTTGTCCCCCTGTCTTCATTGGGCAAATTATACTTTTTGGATATTTCCAATACCGCCGTGGAAGATTTAAAGGCGGTTTCAACACTTGGCAACCTAAAAACACTAAAGTGTTCCGGTACGAAAATCAAATCCTTAAAAGTTTTGGAAAGCCTTGTTGACCTTGAAGAAGTAGAAATAAACAACACCCTGGTGAAAAGCCTGAAACCACTTCAGTCCCTTCCAAACCTGAAATCAATAAAGTGTTTTAACTCCAAGATCTCGCCCAAGAACATCGAAAAGTTCAAAAAGGCAAATCCCGATTGCGAAGTGATTTACTATTAATTGACGGATGACCGATGTCAGATGACAACTTGAA